>JAPHUI010000456.1 GCA_026193755.1 Ignavibacteriaceae bacterium
ATTAAAGAAAAGAGATCAGAATGAAGATGAGATCGAAAAATTAAAAGAGAACCAGAAAAAATTCAAAGCGCAACTGTATCAGGTAAGGAACAACAAAGAATACGATGCCCTTACAAAAGAAATAGATCACACAGAAGAACAGGTAAATAAACTCGAAACTGAGAACAATTCACTTGCAGATAAAAGTAAAGTGCTTACCCAGGAAATTGAGGAAATAAATCCCAGGCTGGATGAGCTAAAAAAGGAGCTTAAAGAGAAAGAAGCTGACTTGAAGGATATTGTTAAGGCAAACGAAAGGGAAGAGTTAAAGCTGCTCGAAGAAAGAAAGAAAATTGAAAGTGCAGTGAAAAAAAGTGATATAGCAGCGTATTCTAAGATAAGAAAAGCAAAGAAAGGACTTGCAGTCGCTACTATTAAAAGATCGGCTTGTTCGGGATGCCATAACATTGTCCCTTCTCAAAGACAACTTGAAATCAGACGAAACAACAGACTTTACTTTTGTGAGTATTGCGGGAGAATTTTGATTTCTGCTGAAATTGCAGGAGATGTAGAGAAATAGTATTCATAAGTTGAAAGATTTCTGCTGATTTCGGCGAATCATTTTATTATATTTGCTATTAGTTAATAGTATCTAGAAATCTAGTGAAATTCAAAATATTTCCATCAAAAAAGTTTTAAAGAAAAATAGAATAGTTCAGTCCGGGCAATCGCTTTCCGTCTTAGATGGAAGGAGGAAAGTCCGAACTTCATAGAACAGGGTGCCGGGTAACACCCGGGAACTATAGAAGTAATTCTATGGTTACTGAAAGTGCCGCAGAAAATATACCGTCAGGCAATTGCCTGATAAGGGTGAAAAGGCGGGGTAAGAGCCCACCGCTCCGTTGGTAACAGCGGGGGCAAGGCAAACCACACCCGAAGCAAGGTCAAATAGGGAAATCGTTTTCTACCAAAATGGAAAGCGGGGTTGTTCGCCCCGTAGGTTTCCGGGTAGACCGCAAGATCGCGCCAGTAATGGTGAGGCTAGATAAATGATTGCCACCCCGATTCGTCGGGTTTACAGAATTCGGCTTACAGGACTGAACTTTTTATTTGTTCTTTTAGAAGATTGAAAATTCCTATGGGACGAAAACGCTGGAAAATAAAAGATGTTTCTGATGAGCTGTCCGTGCAGAGGCTTGCAGATTCACTTAACATCTCCCCGATACTTGCAAGACTGCTGGTTCTTAGGAACATTATGACTTTTAATGAAGCCAGGCAATTCTTTCGTCCTTCTCTCGATTCGCTTCACGATCCATTTCTTATGGATCAAATGGAAGCGGCAACCACAAGAGTTATTACTGCCCTCACCGAAAATCAAAAGATTTGCATTTACGGAGATTACGATGTTGATGGTACTTGCGCAACTGCGCTGCTTTACATGTCCTTAAAAGAGCTTTATGCAAGTGTTGCATTTTATATCCCGAGAAGACTTGAAGAAGGATACGGACTATCAACTTCGGCGATGGACGCTGTAAAGGAAATGGGAACAGACTTGATGATCGCTGTGGATTGCGGAATTACAGCAATAGAAGAAACCAATTATGCAAAAGAACTCGGAATGGATGTAATTATTTGCGATCACCATCAACCGAAAGAAGAACTGCCAGATGCTTTTGCTGTTCTTGACCCGTTAAAACCCGCTTGCAATTATCCATTTAAATACCTTTCCGGCGCTGGGGTCGCCTTTAAACTTGCTCAGGGATTGTGCGAAAGAATCGGAAAACGAGGGCTTCCATTAAAATATTTGGATCTTGTCGCTCTTGCAGGTGCTGCTGATATTGTTCCCATTATTGATGAAAATAGAATTTTAGTCAATGAGGGTTTAAACCAGGTTAACATGAATCCACGTCCGGGAATTGAAGCACTGATTGAGCTTAGCAGACTCAAGCCCGGTCAATTAACTTCCGGGCAAATTGTGTTTACGATTGCGCCACGAATTAATGCAGTCGGTAGGTTGGGAGATGCCGAACGTGCAGTCAATCTCCTGATTGCAAATAATAAAAAGGATGCACTCGAATTAGCAGAAGTACTCGAGACCGAAAATTATGAGAGAAGAAAAATTGATGTTGATACTTTTGAAGCAGCTAAAGAAATCGTCAATTCACAATTTGATTTAGATGATGAACTGGCTATTGTTTTACATAACGAGAACTGGCACCCCGGTGTTATTGGAATAGTTGCTTCACGACTTGTTGAAAAATATTATCGACCCTCAGTTCTTTTAACAACCATTGATGGCGTAGCAAAAGGTTCTGCGAGAAGTATAAATGGTTTTAACATTTATGAAGCACTTCAGAAATGTGAAAATCTGTTGCTTCATTTCGGCGGACATCAAGCTGCTGCGGGACTTGCATTAGAAGTAGATAAAATTGATGAGTTCAGAACTAAGTTTAATGAAATTTTGAAGTCTTCTATTTCTTCCGATGATTTGCTGCAGGAGATAAGTATTGATTCAAAGATTAAGTTTTCGGAAATAACGCCTAAGTTTTTAAGAATACTTGAACAGTTCGCTCCTTTTGGACCCGGTAATCTAAGACCTGTATTCCTGGCTGAAGGAGTATTTACTGCTAATACACCAAGGTTGGTCGGGACTAATCATTTGCTGACGAGCTTCAAACAAAATGGTTCAGATAAAATTTTCGATTCTATCGGTTTCAATATGGGAGAGTATTTTGAAACCATCAAAGATAATAACTACGAACTTGATATTGTATTTTCAATTGACAAGATAATCAGGGATAACAGAATTTATCCCCAACTAAAATTGAAAGATATTAAAGCAAAAACTTAATGCAGGAGATATTTTAATGTCGGGGCATTCAAAATGGGCAACCATCAGAAGAAAAAAGGGAGCGCTGGATGCAAAGAGAGGAAAACTTTTCACAAAGTTAATTAAGGAATTAACAATTGCTGCACGCGAAGGTGGCGGCGATCTAGCCGGTAATCCAAGGCTTCGTCTCGCAGTCGACAATGCCAAAGCTGCAAATATGCCAGCAGATAATATTGAAAGAGCAATTAAAAAAGCAACTGGTGAATTAGAAGGAACAACTATCAGCGAATTAACTTACGAAGGTTATGGTCCCGGAGGCATTGCGTTACTAGTCGAAGTTGCAACTGATAATAAAAACAGAACGGTTGCTGAAGTCAGGCATTTATTCAGCAAGCATGGTGGTAATATGGGTGAGAGTGGATCTGTAGCGTGGATGTTTGAGAAAAAGGGAGTCATCTCTCTCCCAAAACAAAATAAATCCGAAGATGACATTTTGGAAATCGTTTTGAATGCCGGCGCTGAAGACTTACATACTGAAGATGAATTCTTTGAGATACAAACTGATGTTGAATCATTCGAACCTGTCAGAAAAGCACTTCTTGATAATAATTTGTCTCTCGACAATGCATCACTTCAGTGGATTGCAAAGAACACAATTAACATCGCTGGTGAAAATGCAGAGAAGATGATGAAGCTTATTGAAAGTCTTGAAGATTGTGATGATGTGCAAAATGTTTACTCTAATGCTGACTTTGATGAAGAATTTATCAAACAGCAAACTTGACTTTAATATTCACTTCAAATAAAAAATAATGATCATACTCGGTGTTGATCCGGGCACAAACATTACCGGCTACGGATTAATAGAATACACCAATAATAAATTCAGAAGAATATCTCACGGGGTTATTAAACTTCCTTCCTCAAAATCACTTTCGCAAAAACTTGAAATCATTTACAACGAACTCGATAAGTTGTTGAAAAGATACAAGCCGGATGAATTTGTTATAGAAACTGCTTTCTATGGAAAGAACGTTCAATCGGTTTTAAAAATAGGTTATGCCAGAGGTGTATCAATACTTGCTGCGATTCATAATAAAGTTCCAACCAGCGAATATTCCCCTCGTGAGGTAAAGAAAGCTGTTGTTGGCAAAGGTGCTGCGTCAAAACAGCAGGTTAATTATATGGTTACTTTAATATTAAATTCAAAAAAGATTAAATTTAAACCTGACGAAAGTGATGCTCTTGCAATTGCATTGTGTCATGCTTTTAGATTGAAGGCACCGTCATTTAAGAAAAGCAAAAGCTGGAAGGAATTTATTAACGCTAATCCGGAGCGGGTAATTAAATGATCGGCTATTTAACAGGAAAATTAATTTCATCAAAACCAACTCAAATCCTTCTGGATGTAAACGGGGTTGGATACGCGATTAAAATTTCCATCAACACTTTTGAAAGTATAAGCGGAAAAGAAACTGTTTCTCTTTATATTCATACGAATGTGAAGGAAGATGCCATTACTTTGTTCGGTTTCTATTCTGAAGCGGAAAAAGAAATGTTTGAACTGTTGATTTCAATTAATGGTGTCGGTCCAAAATCAGCATTAAGTCTATTATCTGGAATTTCAACTGATGACCTTAAACAAGCTATTATTACAAGTAATGTTGAAAGAATTGTTGCTGTTCCGGGGATAGGGAGAAAAACTGCCGAGCGTTTAATACTTGAGTTGAAAAATAAAGTCAGAGACATCAAAGAAGAAGGAATTACACCTACCAAGCCAAGCGCTCACAAGGAAGCTATAGCCGCATTAACAACCTTGGGTTATAATCTAGCCTCCTCAGAAAAGGCAGTTAATAAAATTTTAGCCGAATTTCCGGAATGTAGTATTGAGGAGTTAATAAAAAGAACTTTGAAGGAATTAAATAATTAATTTGTGCAAACTGTCCGCCTGCGGCGGATTCGTGGCAGACTATTAAATAACTTTACAGATGAGTTCGGCAACTTCCCCAAGTTTTGCTTCCAATTTATCTCCCCTATTAACTTTGTTAACACCTGCTGGAGTTCCTGTAAATATCAAATCTCCTTTTTCAAATTTCATTACTGAAGAAATATATTCCACAATTTCTGTAGGATTGAAGATCATACTTTTCAAAGTATCGCTTTGTTTTACAGTTCCATTTACTTTTAGTTCAAGTTTTTCATCTGGTTTCAATTGATAATCTTTTTTCAAAATAAAATCTGAAATAACGGCTGAAGTATCGAAGCATTTTGCAAGTGTCCATGGATTTCCCTTCTTCTTCAGTTCATTTTGAACATCGCGTAAAGTCATATCAAGTCCGACCCCGTAACCAATTATGGCTTTTTCTGCTTGTGCTTTATCTGCATTTTTAATTGAATCTCCAATCAACAAAACAAGTTCAACTTCGTGGTGAAGTTCGTTTCCATAATCCGGATGAATAATTTCTCCACCTGAATATATTACAGCTGATGCTGGCTTTAGAAACAAAACAGGTTTTTCCGGTACCTCGTTGCCAAGTTCTTTTGCATGTTCAGAATAGTTCCTGCCAACGCAAACTATTTTCCCAATAGGGAATTCTTCTATTGAGTTTTTAATTCGAGCTGTTTTCATGTCTTTTGCTTCTTCTTCGTCGCAGCAGGAAAAAGAATATTGTTTAATATCAGCCTGTAACCGGGAGAGTTTTTATAAAGATTGAGATCAGTAGGAGGATCGCCGACAGCATGCTGGTAATCTTCAGGGTCGTGACCACCGTAAAAAGTGAATGTTCCCCTTCCATAATTGCCGTGAATATATTTTACCTGGTCAGTTTCTTCCCTTTGACCAAGAATAGTAACAGAATTTTTTATCGTGCTTCGCCGGAACATTGTCGTCTGTCCCATAAAACCTTTTATAACATTTACGTGGCATTGTGTAAGCATTGTCGGCACAGGATCGTATTTTGCAGAGAACTCAAACAGAGTAAAGTAATCGTTTTGAAAATTCCCTATTTCAATCGGCTGAATGTCAATATTACTGTACTCATAAACGTAGGGATTCATTTCAAGCTTGAAATTTGTAAATGCTAAGGTGTTATCGAAGTTCAGTTTCTTCTGTGCATCGGGGTCAGCAGCATCGCCGTCGTACATAGGGGCACAAATATCCACACCGATAGCTGATAAAGCGATATCGTAAGAATCGGTTGCAGAGCACATTGCAAAAAGGAAACCACCTTTTCCCACAAAATTTTTTATATCAACCGCAACCGCTTTCATCATCTCCGAAACTTTTTTGAATCCGTTCTTCTTTGCATCCTGCTCGTAATTCATCTGCTGATCAATATACCACTGCGCATTACTAAAGCTAGCATAAAATTTTCCGTACTGTCCTGTAAAATCTTCGTGATGCAGATGAAGCCAATCAAATTTATCAAGATCCCCTCTTAGAATCTCATCATTCCATATTTTATCATAAGGAACCTGGGCATACTCAAGAGCTAGAGTCACAGCATCATCCCAAGGTTGGAAACCGGGCGGAACATAAACTGCAATCTTTGGTGCCTTCTCAAGTCTTACAACATCCATATTATTTTCTTCACTCTGAACAAATGAATAAATATCCGTCGTTTGTGAAAGCGAAACCGGTTCAAAAGCCACACCTTGAAGTCTGCACTCTGCAGCAAGCTCATTACTGTAATCAATCATAAATGAACCGCCGCGATAATTTAAAAGCCAATCAGCTTTGTAACCTTTTGTAAGTGCACGGTAAGTAATTCCGTAAGCCTTAAGATGATCTGTCTGGCTTAAATCCATATATATAAGAAGTTTTGATTGGGGAAAGGCTGATGCTGAAAACAGAATGAAAGTAACAAATATTTTGATGACGTTTCTGATCATATTGATAGCATAAATAGAATTGTCAAATTATTGTATTGTTATAAACAATTTAACAATGCAACAATAAAGCAATATTAAAATTACGCAGATTTCTTTTCCGCCTTTATATATATCGGTTCATCCCCTTTTTCTATTACGTCTCCTGTAATCACACATTTTTCAACATCTTTTTTATTAGGCAGCTCATACATAATATCCAGCATAATATCTTCCACAATAGAACGAAGTGCACGGGCACCGGTTTTCTTTACCATAGCCTTTTCAACAATTGCATAGATAGCAAACTTGTCAAACTCCAG
>JAPHUI010000002.1 GCA_026193755.1 Ignavibacteriaceae bacterium
GAGATTACAAAGGAAAAGCTTGAAATTCTCCGTGAAGCTGACGATATTTTCATTACTGCCATAAAAGAAGAAGGAATATACAATAGCATCTGGCAGGCATTTACCGTGCTGCTGCCCGTAAGTTCAGTAGGAGTAATGGGTGATGCAAGATCATACGAGTATGTTTTATCTTTACGAGCGGTAACTTCCGTTGATGGTATGACTGCTGATTGGTATGCATTCGAACACGACTTCCTTGCTTCCGTTTCGAATAAAATTATTAATAAGGTTAGGGGTGTGAATAGAGTGGTTTATGATATCAGTTCAAAACCCCCGGCTACAATCGAATGGGAATAGTTATTCAGATAAGTTATTCTTTAGAAGACAAATTGAGGAGAGATTTTTTATTATAATAATGAAGAGACCTGTTCAAATATTAAAATATTTACTTCTTGTAACAATTCTGATTTTGGTTTCTTTCAATTCTGATTTTCCACAAAATGATTCTGAACTTGAAATTAGCAAACAATTTGATAGTGCTCTGAATCAGTTTAACTCACAAGATTATGATAAGGCTATTGAAAGTTTCAACAAAATCATAACTGATTACGATTATAATTCGAAAACTACCGTATCAGAATTCTTTAAAGCAAAATCATTACTTCAATTAAAGCAGTTGGAAGAATTTAAAACGGCAGCCGACGGTTTCTTGGAGAAATATCCGGACAGCAGGTATATTGAAGAAATAAGATTGATGTTAGCTAAATATTATATTGAAGTAGCTAATTATTATAACGCTTTCAGGGAGACATTATTAATCATTGAGAAAACAAATTCATCATCTTATGCAAATAAAGCCAGGGAGACAGGTGAGGGAATAGCTGCTAAATATCTGAATGATACACAGCTTCAAAGACTTTACTCTTCATTTACAAGCAATAAAGTAAAATCATTCATTCTACTTCAAATCGGAAAATATTTTATTAGAAATGGAGATTCTCTCGGTGCCAAAGGTACACTTTCCGATTTAATGAATACCTACCCCGAATCGGTTGAATATGATGAGGCTAAAAAATTATATAATTATTCGTATGATACTAAACCAGCATCAACTGTTATTGGTGTAATGCTTCCGCTGGAAACAGACTCTTTCGGTGAATATACATCGAAACCAGCAGCCGAAATTCTGGAAGGGATAAAATTTGCCGTTAACGAATTCAATCAGCAAAAAAGCGAAAAAATCGGCCTACTTATTCGCGATACGAAACAGGAGCCTGATGAAATAAAGAAAATCAGGGAAGAATTTACTTCGCATACTTCTCTTATTGCGATCTTAGGACCAATCTTTAGTAATGAAGTGCGCATTGCATTAAAAGAATTTGATGATTACGATATTCCCATTATTTCACCCACAGCAACTGATGATGATTTAACAAGCCTGAGCCGTAATTTCTTCCAGGCAAATCCCTCTTTTTCAAACAGGGGAAAGGTGATGTCTCAATATATTTTTTATGTTGAAAACAAAAGAACAGTATCAGTGCTTAATTCTATTAATGGTTATTCACCTCTTCTTGCGGCTAACTTTAGTGAGGAATTTGAAAGGTTAGGTGGAAAAGTTTTAAGAAAAGAATCATTTAGGGATAGTACAACTGACTTTAGCGCTCCACTTTCAAACATATACAGCGACTCATTGACTACACAGGGAATCTATATACCCCTATCAGATAATTCCGTTACGCCTTATATTTTTTCTGAATTAATAAAATTCTACACTAAAATTCAGATGTACGGTAACCAGGATTGGTTTACCGCAAAGGGTTTTGAAACGGCACCCGAAATAAGCAATAATTTAATATTCACTTCAGATTATTTTGTTGATTTTAACAGCGAGGATTACTTTAACTTCAACGACCAGTTTAATTCTATTACAGGAAAAGATGTTAATCGTAATGCTTTATATGGTTATGATGCAGCAAAATTTCTCTTAACGGCTTTGCGAAACAGTGAATCCGGCAGGGAAAATCTGAGGGCCAAAATGATATCAGGAATGATTAGTAGTGGAATTCATAATAATATATCTTTCGATGAGAAAAGAGTAAATAGATTTTTAAATATTGTACGTTATAAAAATGGAATTTTTGACTTGGTAGATAAATTTCGTCTTACTCAGTAATTATTATGAATGAAGAAAAAAAGCTAACGGTAAAAGATCTGCCAATAGATGACCGTCCCCGGGAAAAATTAATACTAAGAGGAGCTCATAATCTTTCGGATGCTGAGTTGGTTGCAATTCTTCTACGAACAGGTAAAAAGGGAAAATCGGTTCTTGAAATTGCCAGAGAAATTATTAGCAGCGGAGGAAACCTTGCAATGCTTGCAACCAGAACAGTTGATTCGCTCAAAAAAGTTGATGGGATCGGAAACGATAAAGCAGCAACTTTAGCTGCTGCCTTTGAATTAAGCAGGAGAATCTTGTCTCAATCCAAATGGCTCTCTAACATGAAAATTACTTCTCCACAGGATATAGCAGAAATATTTATTCCTATTTTAAGAGATGAGATAAAGGAAAAATTTATTGTTGTATGTCTGAACTCAGCAAACAGAATTATAAAATACGAAACGATCTCTATCGGTAATCTTAACTCGAGTGTAGTACATCCACGGGAAATTTTTAAAGTTGCTATCGATAATCCATCGGCCAGCATAATTTTGATTCATAATCATCCAAGCGGTAATCCGGAACCAAGTAACGAAGATATATCAATAACCAGGAAGATAGTCGAATCGGGCAAAATTCTTGATATTCCCGTATTTGATCACCTTATTATTGCAGGGGAAACGTATACAAGTTTTGTCGAAAAAAGGCTTATTTAAATAAAATAGTTGTTTTTATTTGAATATTTTAACAGTTTTAACTATATAGATAACTGAAATTCTATACTACTTTCTAAAAATCATGTAGTTGAAAGTTTATCTTATTTCTTATCAAACTATTTTAATAATCATTAAATATCGGAGGTTACATATGAGCCTACTAAAAAATTTCAGGACCCCCGTGCTTGCTACTGTGATGTTTATCGGCATTGCTATGTTTGCAGGCTGCGGTGGTGTAAGTGATGCTCAGTATGCTGAACTTAATGCTTTGCGTGAGGAAGTAAAATCTCTCGAAGCGCAAGCAAATTCTCTTAAAGATCAGAAAGCACAGCTTGAATCTGATATTCAGACAGTTAATCGTAAACTTGCTGAATGTAATAAGCAAAAGGAAGAAACCAAGGCAAACCTTGAAAAATTGCCTAAATAATTATTAACAGGAATTTTTAAATAATAGAAATTGGAGAAAAAAATGAAACTCACGAAATATTTAGTTTATTTTCTTTCCCTTGTTTTCCTGTTGTCTCTTTCTTCCTTTGCACAACAAGAAGAGATGACTACAGAAGAATGGGAAGCGGAAATGACCCGGCTTAACGGGCAGAAACAGGCTTTGACATCTGAGATAGAAACTTTAAACACTGATATTGAAAACCTGCAAACAGTTAAATCTGGACTTCAGGATCCTGAAGAATGTATTGATGAACTTTATGCTTTGGTTGGAGCTACCAGAAAAGACGTTGATAATTTCAGAAATGCTGTCAACGAACTTGATGGCAGAATTAAAAGAAAAGAAAGTCCTAAAGCTGACAGGCAAGCAGATTTAGATGCACTGAAGATGAATAAGATCAGTGCTTTGCCGGAATTCTTTGATAAAGTTCATAACAAGATGCAACAAGCTCTCGATGCTTGGTCTGACGCGCCTCCTGTAATTTCTTACAAGGTAGTTCGCGGCGATTGTCTCTGGAATATTGCCAAGAAGAAAGAACATTATGGAAATGCATTTGCTTGGCCGGTTATTTATAAGGCTAACAGAGATAAGATCAAAAATCCTGATCTGATTTATCCTAATCAGACATTCTCTATTCCGCCTTTAACACAGGAAGAAAAAGATAAATACGAAAAGTTAAGAAAGAATTATAAACCGGCTCCGGTTCAATAAAATATTCGTAGCTTGTTTAATTTAATTCGAAAAGACCCTCCTTCCTTTTGCGGGATGAGGGTTTTTTCATTTAAACTTTAATATGACAGCAGTCGAAAAGAAAATAATAATCGATAATGTAAATATGCTGGATCTCCTTGGATCAAGCGATTCGAATCTAAAATTACTTGAGGACAGATTTAATACAAGTATCACAGTAAGAGGTGATAACTTTATTCTTAAAGGAGTGATGGAAGAAGTTGAGGTAATTGAAAAAATCCTGAAAGAGATGACTTATGTATTGAACACAAGCGGAAAATTAAATCCTAACGATGTTAATACTATACTTGACCTGACAATAGAAGGAAAAGAATTAGTTGATCAAGATGAATTGGATACAATCGTTCTTTACACAAAAAAGGATGTAGTAAAAGCCCGAACAAATGGGCAGGTAAACTATATTAATCTTGCTCGTAAAAATGATATTTGTTTTGCAATTGGTCCTGCTGGAACGGGAAAAACCTATCTTGCGGTCGCAATTGCAATTTCGGCACTTAAAAGAGGTCTGGTTAAAAAATTAATACTTGCCAGACCCGCTGTGGAAGCGGGTGAAAGTCTTGGATTTTTACCAGGTGATTTCCGGGAGAAGATTGATCCTTATCTTCGTCCGCTATATGATGCTCTTGATGATATGATTCCTTCCGAGAAACTAAAAAATTACATTGAGAAAAGAAATATTGAAATTGTTCCTCTTGCATATATGCGGGGCAGAACATTAAATAATGCTTATGTAATTCTTGATGAAGCACAGAATTCAACTACAATGCAAATGAAGATGTTTTTAACCAGGCTTGGCGGCAATTCCAAATCAATAATAACAGGTGACATAACACAGATAGATCTCCCACCAAAGCAGGTCAGTGGGTTAGTGCAGGCAAAGGAAATATTATCTAAAGTTGAAGGGGTTGCTTTCGCTTACTTTGATAAAGGTGATGTTGTAAGGCATAAGCTTGTAAAGGATATTATAGATGCGTACGAAAAGTTTAACAATAACAATAACGGAAATTCTTAATCCATTTTTTTGCTTTCCTCCCAGTATTTATCCATTTCCTGGAGATTCGAATCTGCTAAGTTCTTACCCTGCTCTTTGATTTTTTTCTCAACATATCCAAACCTGCGAATAAATTTTGAATTGGTTCTGCGGAGGGCATTTTCAGGATTTACCCCGAGGAATCGTGCATAGTTAACCATGGCAAAGAAAACATCTCCAATCTCATCTTCAAGCTTATAATAATCACCCGTTCCTTCTGAGCGGTGCATTTCCTCGATCTCTTCAATGACCTTCTTCCAGACTTCTTCTTTCTTTTCCCAATCAAATCCAACTTTTGCGGCTTTTTCCTGAAGCCTGTGTGCTCTTTGTAAACCAGGAAGCATTTCAGGAACCCCGTCTAAAACTGAGTTTCTACCCTCACTTAATTTTATCGTCTCCCAGTTCTTTATTACTTGATCTGATCCGGACACTTTAATTTCTCCGAAAACATGAGGATGTCGTCTAATTAATTTAGCTTTTATAGAATCAATTACATCATCAATTACAAAATCTTTTCTCTCAGAAGCGATTATTGTATGGAAGACAACATGCAATAAAAGGTCACCGAGCTCGTTTTTCAGTTCTTCGTAATTTTTCTTTTCGATAGCTTCAACTACCTCATAAGCTTCTTCAATTGTCGCAGCCTTTATGGAATCATTAGTTTGTTCCCGATCCCACGGGCATTCTTTTCTTAATCTTTTAACAATCTCAACGAATTCATTAAATTTGTTCCCGGTCATAAGATAAGTCCTTATTTCAAATAAAAATTAATTTACTTTTATAGAATTCAATTCAAATTTAACTAAAATAAAATTATTGTATTTAATGGAGGGTCGAAATGATAGAAGAAAAAATTAAACAATTGGGAATTACAATCCCGGAAGCAGCCAAACCATTAGCAGCATACATACCTGCTTTAAAAGTTGGAAACTTAATCATGACATCCGGACAGGTTCCAATTGCTGCTGGAGTAATTCAATTTCAGGGAAAGGTCGGAAAAGATTTAACTGAAGAGGAAGCGAAAGAAGCAGCAAAACTTTGCGCAATAAATTGTTTGAGTGCAGTAAAAAGTATAGTTGGCAGTTTGGATAAAATAAAAAGAATAATCAAACTAACTGTTTTTGTAAATAGTGCTGAAGGATTCACAGCTCAACC
>JAPHUI010000363.1 GCA_026193755.1 Ignavibacteriaceae bacterium
ACTAGAGTTGCTACTTCTCTTCCCAATAAATCATAAATCTTCAAAGTCGTAAATCGTAATTCCGAAATAGTAAATCTGATTGTTGTACTTGGGTTAAATGGATTGGGGTAATTTTGGGAAAGAAGAAATGATTTGGGCTGATTATGGTTGAAAATAGTCGTACCGCCGTTCGTAGTTTTAAGGATTGTTGCATATTCTCCCACAGTCCAGCCTGTATTTGCGTTAATGAAACAGGTTGAATAAAGATGATATGCCGTCGTGCTTGATTGCACAATCCAATTGTTACCTCCGTTTGAAGTTTTGAGAATTGTTCCATACTCTCCTATTGCCCAGCCAGTATTTGAATCAGAGAAATGGACCGAATAAAGATTATTTATTGTCCCGCTTGACTGTTGAATCCAATTAGTCCCACCGTTAGTTGTCTTGAGGATCTTTCCATAATACCCAACAGCCCAGCCGGTATTTGAATCTATGAAATGAACCGAATAAAGATAATTCTGTGTCGATTGCGAAATCCAGTTAGTCCCTCCGTTTGTGGTTTTAAGATCTGCCCAGCGTCCTACCGCCCAACCGGTGTTTGAATCTATGAAATAAACTGAACATATATCTCCTATTATCCCACTTGACTGCTCAATCCAATTTGCTCCTCCATCTGTTGTTTTTATTATGAATCCATAAGAACCTACAGCCCAACCAATATTTGTATTTGTGAATTGGACTGAAAGTAAATAGCTTGACGTCCCGATTGACTGCTCATTCCAGTTTGTTCCTCCATCTGTGGTTTTTAGAATTGTTGTTCCTCCGGGACCCACAAATCCCCCTACTGCCCAGCCGGTATTTGCATTCGTAAAATAGACTGAATGAAGTTCATGTGTTGTACCGCTTGATTGTGCGATCCAACTTGATCCACCGTCAGTGGTTTTGAGAATTTTTCCATAACTCCCGACAGCCCAACCATTATTTGAATCATTGAAATAAACTGAATAAAGATGAGAATAAATTGCTGTCCCGCTTGATAACTCAATCCAGTTAGTTCCTCCATCGGTAGTTTTAAGAATTGTTCCAAAAATCCCAACCGCCCAACCAATATTTTGATCAGTAAAATTAATTGATAAAAGATGATTTTCTGTCCCACTGACTTGCCCAATCCAGTTTGTTCCTCCATCTGTAGTTTTTAATATGATTCCACCTGCACCAATAACACAGCCTGTATTAGTTTCAGTGAAATAAACTGAACGAAGTTGATTTGTTGTCCCGCTTGATTGCTCAAACCAATTCGCTCCTCCATCTGTTGATTTTATGATAATTCCGCTTGCACCTACAACCCAGCCGATATTTGAATTTGTGAAATAGACAGAATAAAAAGAATTTGATGTACCACTTAACTGCTCATACCAGTTAGTTCCTCCATCCGTGGTTTTGAGAATTATTCCAGAAGTACCAACAATCCAGCCTGTATTTGAATCTATGAAATGAATAGACCAAAGTTCATATGGTGTAAATCCTCCGTCTGCCTGTTCAATCCAATTTATTCCTCCATCAATAGTTTTAAGAATTATTCCTGGCCAACCTACAGCCCAGCCGGTATTGGAATCTATAAAATAGACTGAAAGAAGTTCATTTGTTGTCCCGCTTGACAATACAACCCAACTTGTTCCTCCATTGGTGGTTTTGAGTATTGTTCCCAATACACCTACAGTCCAGCCTACATTTGAATCTATGAAATAAACCGAATAAAGATTATTTGTAGTCCCGCTAGACAAAACAACCCAGCTTGTACCACTATCAGTAGTTTTAATGATTGTCCCATTATATCCAACAGCCCAACCGATTGATGACGAAACAAAGCTTACACTATTAAGATCATTACCTTGAGGTAACGGATTTTGCCAAAACCATCCTTCTTGTGCATTTATTGGGAGATTAAATAGAAGAATTGATAAAGCAGAGATGAATTTTGAGCTCATAATTAACCTCTTCGAAAGATTAGATTAAACTTAGTTAATTGTGAATTGAAAGTAAATATTATTTTCGAAAGAATATTCCAGCAAGATGAATCAAAAGCGCAAATAACAGCCCAATCAGCATTGGTTCAACTTCATTTAAAATTGAAACATTTGAAAATTCACTTCTTAAAAAATACCAAATTGTACTTGAGTGAAAAGCGGCAATCATTTCAATTGAGATAATAGTACTTGAGACTCTTAATTTGGGATAGTAAGCACTAATAACAGGCAGAATTATTCCCGGAATGAATAGCGAACCTATTGTGTACCAAATTTGAATAACTGAAGGAATTAAGTATGCAAGTATTGCAGCTAAAATTCCTGAAATAATTAATCCAATAATTGTATAGTATTTAAGTCTGGCTTCAGCATTTGCAATCTGAATATCCGGCTTCGTCTCACTAAGTGAGACTACGCGATAAATGAAATCTCTGCCAATTGTCGTTCCGCTCAAAAATAAAAAGCTGATTTGAGTTGACAGAATGGTTGCAAACAATGCAGCATAAAAAATTCCTTTGATTCCTGCAGGTAAAACTTTCTCTGCAAATAGAGGAAACGCAAGAACCGGGTCAGTGAGATCAGGCAAAACACCTTTAGCAAAAAGCCCGGTTGTAGTTGTAAGAAAATCGAATAACGCCCAGAAAATAATTGAGATAAGAATTCCTTTCATCGCAATGTTTCCTTTCTTGGCAGCATAACATCGCTGGTGAAAACCGGGATCAGCGAATGTCCAGAGTGCGATTAAAAACCAGACTATTAAAAATGTTGGTGACATACCTCCCGTAATTTCCAAATGATTATGTGGAAGTGAAGAAGATAAAAAATCAAAAGTACCGAATTGAATTCCAGAAAATATTACAATAAGAATGAAACCAACGAACATCACAAAGAATTGAAATACATCTACATAAACATTCGAGCGAAAGCCTCCTTTTATCAAATAAATTAAAGAAAGTACTAGTGAGATGACTAGTGCGGGAATAATACTGATATTAAAGATTAAAGAAATGAGATTTGCAGTCATAAGCAGATAAGGTGCAGGTGAAACAAGAACAAAAACAATTACAGCCGAAATTAATCCAACATTTTTTCCATACACTTCAGTGAGTTTATCTGGAATTGTAAATAACGATGCTTCTCTTATTTTTTTGCAAAGAATAATGCAAACAGAAATGCAAAAACATAATAAGGAAATCCTTGTGTAAACCAGCTAACCAGTCCGTACCTGTAAGTAAACTCCCCTACTCCGAGTATTCCTCCATACCAGGTAGAAACGTTTACTGCGATGAATAAAAATAAGCTAAGTTTTCTTCCTGAAAGAAGGTAGTCGCTTGCTTCTGCACTTGTTCTTCTGCCAGTATAAAATCCAATTAACAAAATTGAAGCGAAGAAAACCAGGATGATAATAACATCCCAGTAACTAAAAGAGATCATACTTAATCATCCGGTTAACATCACGAATAACAAACACAACTCCACCAGTTATATTCAATTCGACTTTGGTAACAGTAGAAACGTTACTTGTACTTTCTCGTTCACCAAAAGGAAGCGGTATATTTTTTAAGGGATATTTCAATCCTTTTGAAATGATTTTTGTTTTCCTGTCAAATCCGTAAAGCGAAATTGTTTCTCCGGGGAATGTTTTTAGTTTTACACTTCCACGATAAGGTTTTAGAAATGAATCTTCTGCAATAAGTGAAATGTTTATTCGCGGGAAAAATTTTAATACAATTCCAAGATTGCAGAAAGTATGGTCGAGTCGGTTACCTGTAACTCCAAAAAGTAAAGCTTCATGATACTTTTTTTTGATAGCATATTTTAGACACTTTTCAACATCAGTATCATTCTGTCCTTTTAACTCAATTATTTTTGAAGTATTCCTGAATCTTTTTGATGCTTCAGAAGAAATAGAATCAAGATCACCGATGATATAATCTGGAATCAGCTTCATCTTTAAAGCTGAATTTGCTCCACCATCTGCACAAATTAAAGTTTCAAATTCCTTCTTTTGAAAAAAAGTAATAATGCTTTTTTTGGGAGGTTTTCCGTTTGCTAGGATGATACATTTTTTCGATTTTTCATATTTCATAAATAATTCCCAACAACAATTAAAATGTCACACTGAGTCCTTCGATTAACTCAGGACAGGCTCTGTCGAAGTGTGAACTAACCTAAAGACGTCAGTCTTCGACAAGCTCAGACTGACAAACAAAGGCTATAACCCAACCTGTATTCCTGCGAGGTAATTTCTTTCAGCAGCCGGAAAAAATTCTTTTCCAATTGCATACGCTGAATACAGGTTATCAAAAATATTATTCACCTG
>JAPHUI010000189.1 GCA_026193755.1 Ignavibacteriaceae bacterium
TGGCTTGTTGATAAAAATCATATTCCAAAAAAACTTCCGGAATTAGGTAGAGCAATAAATTCTATTTTAAAAAATGATGAGCTGAAGAAAATTTCGTTTAATGAATCACGGGAAAAATTAAAAGTGACAATAAACAGTTTTTCATTTAAAGAAGGACTGCCAAAAGATCTTACAGGCAACGGTGGCGGTTTTGTTTTCGATTGCAGATCGCTTGATAATCCGGGAAGGTATCCTGAGTTCAAGAACTTTACAGGACTTGATAAAAACGTGATTCAATTCTTGAAAGATAAAGATAGTGTAAAGAATTTTCTTAATTCTGTCTATTCAATTGTTGATAACTCAGTCCAAAATTATATTAGAAGAGATTTTAAAAACTTAATGATAAATTTTGGTTGTACCGGAGGACAACATCGTTCAGTATTCTGCGTAGAGAATCTTGCAAAACATCTCAAAGAAAAATTTGATATCCTGATCGAGGTAAACCATACTCAGCTCATTCAAAAGGGCATCAAATAATGCGTGCTATGATACTTGCTGCCGGACTTGGAACAAGGCTGAAACCAATCACCGATTCAACTCCAAAAGCATTAATAAAAATAAAAGGATTTACTCTGCTCAAACTTCAGATCAAGAAACTACAATCTGAAGGATTCAACCAAATTATAATAAACGTTCATCATTTTTCAGATCAACTTAAAGAATACATCAAACAAAACATTTTTAATAATTGCTCAATTATTATATCCGACGAAAGTAAAAAACTTCTCGATACAGGCGGTGGAATAAAAAAAGCTGCTCACTTTTTCTCTGATGGGAAACCTTTCCTCGTTTATAATGTCGACATTCTATCAGATATTAATTTAAAAAGTTTGACGGATCACCACAAGGCTTCCGGTGGTATAGCTACATTAGCTGTGAGAGAAAGAGCATCATCCAGAAAATTATTATTCAACTATGAAAATAATCTGTGCGGATGGATGAATGAAAAAACGGAGGAGAAAATTTTTTTGAGGGATGAAAACACCAGACTGATTCCTTATTCATTCAGTGGTGTTCAAATTTTAGATCCGGCAATATTTAAATACTTTCCCGATGAAGATGTTTTCTCTCTGGTCGATTTATATTTAGCAGCAGCAAAAGAAAAAAAGATTACTGGATTTGTCCATAACGAGGATAACTGGCTTGATATAGGAAAAACTGAAACTTTAACTGAAGCAGAAAATTTATTTGAAAAGATCAGGAATACCTATCGAGTCTGAACTTCTCACCGAGATATAATTTTTTCACTTCTTCATCATTCGCAAGATCATCAGCGCCACCCTGTTTAAAGATTACTCCATCAATAAGAATGTAAGCTTTGTCAACAATGCTCAGCGTTTCGTGCACATTGTGATCTGTTATTAAAATACCGATTCCCCTATTCTTAAGATTTGCCACGATATTCATAATATCCTCAACTGCAATCGGATCAATTCCTGCAAATGGTTCATCAAGCAAAATAAAACTCGGATCGGTTGCAAGAGCACGTGCAATTTCTGTTCTTCTTCTTTCTCCGCCGCTTAGCTGAAATCCTTTGCTCTTTCTGATTTGATTAATTGAAAGTTCATCAAGCAAACTTTCACATTTTTTAAGTCTTGATTCTTTATCAAGATTAGTCATTTCGAGAACAGCGAGTAAATTTTCTTCCACTGTAAGTCGTCTGAAAATAGATGCTTCCTGTGGAAGGTAACCAATTCCCATTCTTGCTCTTTTGTACATAGGAATTTTAGTAATCTCCTCCTGATCAAGAAAAACCTTACCCGAATCTGGTTTTATCATTCCGGTAATCATATAAAATGTCGTAGTTTTTCCGGCTCCGTTTGGACCAAGCAAACCAACAATTTCTCCCTTTGAAACCTGAACGGAGGCTTTGTTAACAACTTTTCGTTTCTTGTAGATTTTAACTAATGATTCGCTTCTTAGAGTATTGCTCATCTTTCTTCTGTTCGTTCGTAAAAAAATTCTTCTTTAACAGGATGATTTTCATTAAAGACAAATTTAGGTAAAGTAAACGTTCTTTCTAAACCAGCAACTTTTTCTTCAGGATGATATTCACTGGTTGGTGAACCGTACAACCGTACCTGATCAACTTCATTATTTTCAAAAATGATTACGGCTTTTTGACCAGTTGATTTTACAAGTCCGTTTGGTTCATCTTCATTGTACATATAATAAATTGACTGCACCTTTCCTGAAAAATCTGCTCTCTGCAATCGGTTATCGGAAAAGTATAGATAGATGCTGTCTGATGAAGTCTGGTCGAATCTTTCATTGAAAAGTTTATTTTGCGAAAGCATAAAAGAATTCCCGTTAACAGATAGCCTATTAATTTGACCATCTACAAGATAAATTGTAATTGAATCACCTGTTAATTGTGAATTTTCATACCAAAGTTTTGGCCTGGGAGCATCTTCATTAATTTTATCCGTTATTATTTTTTCTTCGTCACGGTAATATGTTGTCAGATCATTGATCGAAGCAAAATTTCCTCGCAGGATTTTAACTGAATCGGTTGCTTTAAAAATATTAGTACCGCTTCTGAATCCTTCCATCACTTTACTCTTTATGAATAGAGTATCAACTGAAACACTTTTTAGTGAATCCTCACTTTCATTAAATGTTGTATCGATTTGAATTAGTAGAGGATTTTTGTTGATCAAAGTGTATTTAAGTTCACCATTATCTTCCAGATGCGAACCAATAATAGTTACATTATCTTTAAGACTTTTTAAA
>JAPHUI010000422.1 GCA_026193755.1 Ignavibacteriaceae bacterium
AAGAACTCCGGCTTTAGCGGCAGCTGATGGAACAACAAATCCTGAACCTGTCCATGAATATGTTGTTACAATATTAAGCACTGTTGCTTTTTGCTTCTTTTCAATCCAATGCTTCCCAAAGGCAAGTATGCAATTGTAAGTTCCTTTTAACACAATATTAATAATTTTATCAAAGGCGTTGCTAGAAAGTCGTTCGGTTGGACTAATAAAATTTCCGGCTGCGTTATTTACCAATCCATCAACTTTATCAAATTTTTTAAGAGATGCTTTCAATAATTCTTCAACTTGCACGTAATCTGAAACATCACATTGTACCGGAAAAACTTTATTTTTTGTTTGGTTGGAAATTTCATCGGCAGTTTTTTGAAGTACATCAATTTTACGACTCGCAATAACAAGTTTAGCTCCAAGTTCTGAAAAATATTTTGCCATTGCTTTCCCAAGCCCTGTTCCGCCACCCGTGATGACTATAACCTGTCCATCAAGCGAACCTTCTTTAAGCATTGGTGATTTATAGTTTTGTTCAGACATATTTATTTACTTTGATTATTTCTAGTTTTTATGTCTTTCCGAACTTGTTTCGGAATCTCAATTTATGGAAATTTTAGATGCTGAAACAAGTTCAGCAGGACAACTATCTAGGGTGACTCCATAATTAATTATTTTACAATTGCTTCCGGACTTACGTTCTACACAATGACTCTTGTCAATTTAAAAGCAATATTTATTTGCTGCAATTAATCTATCAGCAATATTTCTTCTCAATTTAGTAGTATTTATAAGACCAAATTTTGTGAATCGTTTTAATCCAAGTGTTAATAACTTCAATTCATCACCTTCAGCAAATGCAGAGATAGCGTGCTTACCGTAAAGATTAATTCTTTCAAGTGAATCACTTACATATGCCTGAGTCATTTCAATATATGGCTGAAGCTCATCTTCATTTTTCATCGTAGCTAATTTCTGTGTTCTAAGAATCGCAGATTCAGAAGTATAGACTTCAATTAACATATCTGTCAAATCCATAATTATTTCCTGTTCATCAGCTAACTTCTGCATAAACTTTTGAACTGCCATTCCCGCAGTCATTAATATTGCTTTCTTTGCATTTCTGATTGCATCTAGTTCAGCGGCAAGAACACCTGTGGGTGCTTCACCAAACTCAGGAATACTCATAAGCTCTTTTTGTATCGCCATCGCTGGTCCCATCAAATTTATTCTTCCCTTCATAGATCTTTTTATAAGCATATCAACAGTTAACAAACGGTTGATTTCATTTGTTCCCTCAAAAATTCTGTTGATTCTGGAATCGCGATATCCACGTGCAGCGGGATATTCTTCAGAGTACCCATAACCGCCGTGAATCTGTACCGTTTCATCAACAATATAATCTAAAACTTCAGAGCCAAAAACCTTAAGCATTGCTGCTTCGATCGCATATTCTTCAGCAGCCCCAATCATAGATTCACTGTAACTTTTTCCACTTTCAAGCAGTTCATGTTCCTTATCATTTATTAAACCGCTTGTACGCATTGTTGCTGATTCAGATACAAAGATTCTTATTGCTTGTTCTGCTAATTTATATTTAATAGCTCCAAAACTTGCAATTGTTTTACCGAATTGTTTTCGTTCATTAGCATATTGAACAGAAATAGATGAATATTTTTTTGCTCCACCAGTTGTCATTGCACATAATTTAAAACGTCCTACATTCAAAATATTAAAAGCAATGTAATGACCCTTTCCAATTTCACCAAGAATATTTTCAACCGGTACTTTTACATTATCCAAAAACAAGGCTCGCGTTGATGAACCTTTAATTCCCAATTTGTTTTCTTCTTCACCTCTAGTAAAACCGGGAGAATTAGTATCAATAATAAAGCAGGTAAATTTATCACCATCAACTTGTGCAAAAGTGATAAGAATATCTGCAAACCCGCCATTTGTAATCCACATTTTTTGACCATTGAGAATATAAAACTTTCCATCATCTGATAATCTAGCAGTTGTTTTTGCTGAAAGTGCATCCGATCCTGATGTCGGTTCAGTTAAACAATAAGCAGATTTCATTTCGCCAGTTGCAAGCTTCGGAAGATATTTGACCTTCTGTTCATCATTTCCGTAATAAAGAATTGGAAGCATTCCGATTCCGGTATGCACTGCAAAAGAAACTCCAAAGGAATAGCTCGTTCCTAATTCCATCGCAAGAAAAGTATTAGTGTTAAAGTCACTACCAAGTCCGCCATATTCTTCAGGAATTGAGATTCCAAGTAATCCGAGCTCACCGGCTTTATCTAAAAGTGAAACAGTTAAGCCAGGTTCCTGATGATCAATTGCATCAAGTTTGGGCCAGATTTCATTTTTTACAAATTCACCTGCAGTTTCAACCATCATTTTTTGTTCTTCGTTAATTTCTTCGGGAATGAAGACACTTTGCGGATCACTATCTTTAATTAAAAATTCTCCACCAAGTAAAACTTTTTTTGTTGTTACGTCTGCCATATTAAATCCCTTTAGTAATTTTTATTTTTGTTTTCTAATTCAACATTTCAAAAATTCCGGCTACACCTTGCCCACCACCGACGCAGGCTGTGACCATTCCATATTTTTTATTTCGTCTTTTTAGTTCATTAAGAATTTGTACAGTTAATTTTGCACCGGTACATCCTAATGGATGTCCTAATGCTACAGCACCACCATTAACATTTACAATTTCTTCGTTTAATTTTAATTCACGGATAACAGTTAAGGATTGTACGGCAAAGGCTTCGTTCAATTCAATCAATTCGATATCATTCAACTTCATCCCAGCTTTTTTTAATGCTTTCGGAACTGCAGCAACTGGTCCAACACCCATTATGCGAGGATCAACACCAGCCACAATGTAAGTAATCAACCTTGCGATTGGTTTTAAATTTAGTTCTTTCACCATCTCTTCTGACATTACAAGCACAAATGCTGCTCCGTCGGAAGTTTGTGATGAATTACCTGCAGTAACAGTTCCCTTCTCTGCAAAAACAGGTCTTAATTTTGCTAGTGCTTCAAGTGTTGTATCAGCTCTTGGTCCTTCATCTGTATCAACAATAAATTTTGTGGTTTTCTTTTTATTATCCTCTACATAAACATGCTCTACTTCAATTGGAACAATCTGATCTTTGAAGTAACCATTCTTTATCGCATTAACAGCTTTTTTATGTGAATTAAATGAAAATAGATCCTGATCTTCACGGGAGATTTTAAAATCTTTTGCAAGTTCTTCCGCCGTTAATCCCATTCCTAAATAATAGTTCGGATTATTTTTTGCGATCATATAATTGGGTGCCAGCTTCCAACCAGTCATCGGAACAAGCGACATTGACTCAACTCCGCCTGCAATAATGCAATCCATCATACCTGTTTGAATGCGTGAAACTGCGGTCGCAATAGTCTCAATACCTGATCCACAAAACCTGTTCACGGTTGAACCGGGAGTTTCAATTGGAAGAGACAAAAGTGAAATCATTCTTCCCACTTGAAGTCCTTGTTCTGCTTCAGGGAAAGCGTTGCCAACAATTACATCATCAATACGTTTTGGATCTAATTGTGGAATAGATTTCATTAAGTGTTTAATTATTTCTGCGCCTAAATCGTCCGGGCGGTAAAAACGAAATCCACCTTTTTTTGCTTTACCAACAGCAGAACGAAAAGCGGCGACGATATATGCTTCTCTCATAATAATTCTTCTTGATTAATTTTTAAATTCATTACTTATTAATTTCTTAAAGGTTTACCAGTTGTTAAGATGCTTTGAATCCTTTCCATAGTTTTCTTTTCAGCAATTAGGCTTAAGAATACTTCGCGTTCCAAATCAAGTAAATATTGTTCAGACACCATAGTACCTTCCGAAAGATCTCCTCCGCACATTATGTAAGCAAGCTTTTCTACAATTTTCTTATCGTGGTCGGTTATATAATTTCCTAATCTGAACGAGTGAATGCCCAATAACAACGTTGAAAGTACAGTGCGACCTAAAACTTTAATATCAGTTCTTTGAATCGGTTTAGTATAACCTCTATCAGCCATTAGTATTGCATATTTTTTTGCTTCGGAGATTACACGATTTGGATTAACTGAATAAGAATCGAGGCCTCTTCTGAATATTCCCATATCTAATGCTTCCTCTGCAGAAGTTGCTACCTTTGCAGTTGCAATGTTCATAAATCTTTTTTGAAGCTCAGGAAGTTCAATTCCTCCCTCGACATAAGAATCAGAAGCACGCAAAGTCATTTCTTTTGTTCCGCCCCCTGCAGGAATAATTCCAACTCCAACTTCAACTAAACCAATGTATGTTTCTGCTGATGCATTTACTTTATCAGCATGCAGACAAATTTCACAACCGCCGCCAAGCACTAAAGAATGCGGTGCAACAACAATCGGAATGTTAGAATAACGAACATGCATTGTTGTATTTTGGAACTGACGAACAGCAATATCTATTTCCTCAAATTCCTGTTCGGTTGCAAGCATTAACATCATTGCTAAATTTGCACCGGCAGAAAAATGCTGTCCATTATTTCCTATTACCATTCCTTTAAAATCTTTTTCAGCAATTTCTATTGATTTGTTTACGGCTTCCAGAATTTCAGAACCAATTGAATTCATTTTTGTGTGGAATTCAAGATTTACTATTTCATCTCCAATATCGTGAAGTGTTGCACCTGAATTCTGCCAAACCGGTTCATTGCCTCTGTAATTATCAAGTATAATAAATTCCCCTTTACCGGGAATTTCTTGGTAAGATTTAGATAGTATATCGAAATATTTTTTCTTGCCATTCTCAGATTTATAGAATGTTGTAAATCCGCCTTCAAGCATTTTTAGAATCCAGTCAGCGGGTTTAAAATTTTCAGCAGTCATTTGTTCAACAGTTTTCTTTACACCCAAAGCATCCCAAACCTCAAAAGGTCCTAACTCCCAGCCAAAACCTGCACGCATAGCGTCGTCAATTTTGTAAAGCTCATCAGAAATTTCCGGAATTCTATTTGAAGCATATTGAAAAACGTAAAAATTGAGTTTACGCAGAAATTCTGCTGCGTTATCTGTTTGGCCATTTAGAGATTTTAATCTGTCTTTTAAATTATCAATAGGTTTTGCAACAGTAACAGAGGCCATAATTGATTTAGAACTTGGTTTATATTCAAAAGAAAGCGGATCAAGTTCCAGAATTATTTTTTCTCCCTTTTCATCTTTCGACTTTTTATAAAAGCCCTGTTTTGTTTTATCACCTAACCAATTTTTTTCGACGAGTTTGTTCACATAATCCGGAATTACAAAAAGTCCTCTTGCTTCATCATTGGGACAATCTTTGTAAACGTTATTTGCAACTTTAACCAGAGTATCAATTCCAACAACATCAGCAGTTCTGAATGTTGCAGATTTTGGTTTTCCTGTTAATGGACCGGTTAGAGTATCGATTTCCTTTATACTCAATCCGAACTCATCCTTTAGTTTGAATACTGCCATAACGCTAAAGACTCCAATACGATTAGCGATAAAGGCTGGTGTATCTTTGCAGAGCACGGGTGTTTTACCAAGATACAAATCACCGTACCACATCAAGAAATCAATTACATCTTTACTTGTTTTAGGAGTTGGAATAATTTCTAATAACTGTAGATATCGTGGTGGATTAAAAAAGTGAGCTCCGAAAAAGTGCTGCTGAAAGTCTTCACTTCTTCCTTCATTCATTAAATGAATTGGAATTCCGGAAGTGTTTGTTGTAATGAGCGTACCGGGTTTTCGAAACTTTTCTACATTATCAAAAACTTTCTTTTTGATATCCAGATTTTCTACAACAGCTTCAATTATCCAATCAGCATCTGAAAGCCAATTCATGTTGTCTTCAAAATTTCCGGTCGTAATTCTTGAAGCAAAATCTTTTCTATAAATAGGAGATGGTTTTGCTTTAAGAACATTTTGCAGATTTTCATTTGCAATTCTGTTCCGAAATGCCGGGTCTTGCAAAGAAAGACCTTTTTTATTTTCGGATTCATTTAATTCTTTTGGAACAATGTCCAGCAAATAAACTTTGCAGCCGATGTTTGCAAAATGAGCTGCGATCCGAGAGCCCATCACACCGGAACCAAGTACAGCAACTTCATTAATTTTTCTTTTCATGATACTTTTTTTCTAATTTGTATTTGATTGTTCTGAATAAATTTTTTCAATTAAATTTTCATACTTCTTCTTTATAACTTTTCGTTTTAGTTTTAATGTTGGAGTTAGTTCACCTGTCTCAATTGTCCAATCTTCATCTACTAATTCGAATTTCTTAACCTGTTGAATATGGCTAAACCGCTTATTGTAATGTAGAATTTCTTTCAATATTCTTTCTTTGATAGCATCTTCACATTTCATTCCCTTATCCAAATATTCCTTTACACTTTTCTTCTCACACCATTTTTTAATAAAATCAAATTCAGGAACAATAAGAGCAGCGCAAAATTTTTGATTTTCACCAACTACCATAATATTTCTTATGAATAATGACTCTTTCAGTTTATTTTCAATAGGCAGAGGTGCAATAAATTTACCGCCAGATGTTTTAAACACTTCTTTTAGTCTGTCAGTAATCTTTAAATATTTCTTATCAACCATAACCCCTATATCGCCGGTATGGAACCAACCATCTTCATCAATTGCAGCTTTTGTATTTTCTGATTTTTTATAATAACCCATCATCACATTTGGACCTTTTGCCAGTATTTCTCCAGAGTCAGCAATTTTTATTTCTACGTCAGGAATTGGCTTACCAACAGTACCTATATAATTATCTTCAAATCGATTGGCAGTAATAACAGGAGATGTTTCTGTTAATCCATATCCTTCTATGATATTAATACCCGCTGCAGTAAATATTCTTCCTAACCTTGGTTGTAAAGCAGCAGCAGCACTGAAAATCCCTTTTACTTCTCCACCAAGGGCTTCTAACCATTTTGAAAAAACAATTTTGCGTGCAACCCAGAGTCTGATATTGTAAAAAATATTGGTCTTGCCTTGTGGATGATAATGATTAGCTAAATTAACCGCCCATCCAAAGATAGCTTGTTTTGGTTGTTTAAGCTCTCTCCCCTTTTCCATAATCTTATCATAAATTTTTTCGAGCAGTCGGGGTACAGTTGTAAAGTAATTTGGTTTTACTTCCTTTAAATTCTCACCAACTTTTTCGATGCTCTCCGCATAATAAATTGCTGCACCAATTTTCATATACCAATAAACTGCTGTTCGCTCAAAAATATGGCAGATGGGTAAAAAGCTAAGAACTCGATGAGAATTACCTATTGGCATTATCTGACATAATGAATTAATATTACTCAATATATTATTGTGTGAAAGCATTACTCCTTTAGATGTACCGGTAGTTCCTGAAGTGTATATAATTGTTGCCAGATCGTTTGATTTAACACTGTCTTTTATTTTATTGAGTCTTTCTCTTAGAGTTTCATCGGATATATCTAAAATTTCTTTCCAATGTTTTTTTTCTGGTAATTTATCAAAGCTGTAAATATCGATTAGTGATTTAACTTTTGTTTTAATTGAACTAATTTTATCATATAAATCCTCATCTGAAACAAAGACGTATTTTACTTCAGCATTATTTAAAATATATTCATATTCGGCAAGGCCTATATTTGGATATAAGGGAACAACTATACAACCCGCCTGAAGAATTCCAAGATCAACAAAATTCCATTCAGTACGATTCGGTGAGATTATAGCTAACTTATCACCAGGGTTAACTCCTAGTTTAAGCAAACCAAAACTAAACTTATCGATTGTTGACTGAACCTCTTCAGTACTATAACTAATCCATTGACCATCTTTTTTATCAGAGACACAATCTTTCCGCGAGTAATTTTCTAATTGGAAAGGAACAATATCGAAAAGTCTTTTTAGTTCTTTCATAACGCCTCGCTTTAGTTGGTTGATGGTTCACTAAAGAGAATTATTTCTATTTTTAATATAAGTCGACTTGTTCTTTAATACAAGCGAAATTTCGCTAATAATGAAAATTTGCAAATAATTGTTAAAGATTTCATATATTAGTGTAATCGAAAGAAATAAAGTGGAAAATAAAAAAAGCTACATAAAGCTAATATTAGGTCTGAAATTGAAGCAGCTTCGTCTGGAGAAGCAGCTCTCATTAAATGAACTGGCAGAAAAAAGTTCACTTTCAGTTTCTTACATTAATGAAATTGAGAAGGGCAAGAAATATCCTAAGGCTGAAAAGATTGCACAGTTAGCACAAGCCTTAGGTGTAAACTATGATAATCTGGTTTCACTAAAGCTTACTAAAAACCTGACACCAATTGCTGAATTAATAGATTCAAATATTCTTGAGATGCTGCCGCTCGATCATTATGGAATTGATCTGAACAAATTCATTTCTTTAATGTCTGACGCTTCCTATCAATTAAGTGCCTTAGTTTCAACTATAATTGAATTAGCACGCAATACAGAAATGAGTCAAAATAATTTTAGTCGAACAGCATTAAGGATCTATAAAGAAATTAATGAAAACTATTTAGAAGATATTGAGAATGCAGTAAATAAATTTGTTGGAGAATTCAATATAAATGCTACTCATCCTTTAAGTTATGAAACGCTAAGAAATATTTTGGTAAACCGATATAATTATTCTTTAGATGAAATTAGATTTAAAGACTTTGATGAGCTTAAAGAACTACGTGGTGTAATGAAACCCGGGAAACAACCAACTTTATTTCTAAATCCTGATCTCTCCAATGCCCAAAAATTATTTATTGTTGGTAAGGAGCTTGCATACAATTACTTAGGTATAAAAAACAGAAGCTATATTCATTCTAGCTTAAAGCTAAACACTTTTGACCACCTACTTAATAATTACATATCTGCATACATTTCGACTGCTTTATTATTAAATAGAAATTTATTCATAAAAGATATTGATGATTTCTTCGCTCAGAAAAAATGGGACGAAAATTTTATCATTAATTTAATTAATAAATATGATGCGACTCCTGAAATGTTCTTTCAAAGATTAGCCAATCTTTCCGGAAAAGTATGGGGATTAAAAAGATATATTTTCCTAAGGTTTAATACTAACGCAGAAATAAACCGATATGAGCTCACAAAAGAAGTACGATTAAATATAAAGCAAAATCCTGGTGGTTACCAAACCAGCGAGCATTATTGCCGTCGCTGGAGTTCAATCGAACTATTGAATAATATTAAAGAAGAGAAACAGCGAAATGATAGTGGTGGCAATATGAAAATCGGAATTATTCATTCCAGGTTTCATGAAACCGATGACGAGTACCTATCATTTTCAATAGCTCAACAAAATGTTTTAGATAAAAATACATTTACCAGCGTTACACTTGGTTTATATATGGATGATC
>JAPHUI010000325.1 GCA_026193755.1 Ignavibacteriaceae bacterium
AACTTCACACAAGTTCCGAGATGGAGTGCTTCGATTGGACGATCAAGGTTTCGTGTTATTTCGTTTAGCAGCTTTACTCTTGGAACTACCAGACCCGGACAATCGCCACAATCAGTCATAGCAACTAATTCTATTTCATCATACTTAGCAAACTCCCCATTCTTTTCTGCCATTCCTTTGTAGCACTTTGCACAAGCAATGCAAGAGTGATCCTGAATTCGTTTACAGTATAATATTGCAATCCTGGACATAACAACCTCAATTCTTTGTTCATGGAAAATTTATTTTATTCCAAATGATCTTTTATTTTCAATATACTTAATTATGACTATGCTGAGTACAAGCATGTTCTATTGTCAACTCTGGTAGTAATGATTTTTTAAACAAATCAATGTTTAATTGTGCATTACCCTGTACTGATTGAAAGACTTTGATATTACTCGCATTCAGTTTGCTGATAGCTCCTCCACCAATACCGCCAACTATCACAGCATCAACATTGCTTCCACCTATTGTTTGAATAGGATTACAAGCGCCATGGACATGGTTCATGTTAGAATTATCAATTATTATTTCTTCTTTACTATTTGTATCAAAGATTAAAAATGCCGGAGCTGAACCAAAATGTGAATAGACTTCACTTTTTAAACCATTGTTCTCTTTTATTGGAATACATAATTTCATAAATATTTTCCGTAATAATTAATTCTTTTTGTTTAGTATTTCTTTAAGTTTTTTCAGAGTATCACTATCTGCACTATCAATTATGTTCTTTAAATCATTTTGCAGGTTTACAGTTTCGGCAGATTGTTTTTCTTCTTCAGTAACTTCCATTTTTAATATGCCCTTTATTGCTGCTATATAATTATTTGGCTTTACTGGTTTTTCAAGATAAACACCTGGTCCCGACATCGTTAATTCTTTCAAATCCGCTTTACCAAGGTCATCACGTGCGTGCCCTGTTACAATAATTATTGGAATTTTAGACCACTCTTTTTTCTTTGTTAATTCATGATAAAACTTTGCTCCCGATTTTTTTGGCATTACAAGATCGAGTGAAATTAAATCTGGCAGCTGCTTTTTGACTTCTTCCAAAGCTATATTACCATCTTCCGCAGTTATAACTTCAAAGTCCGCTTCAATAAGAGCGGCTTTTAAGAAGTTACGAACATCTGCTTCATCATCAACAACAAGAATTCTTTTTTTAGTATTTCCATTCATATTAAACTCCAAAAATTAAAATAGATTTATTCTTTCGTTTCTTTGTATAAAGTCATTAATCTTTTGCGAGGGAAAATAATTCTAAATTTAGAGCCTTTCCCCTTTTGAGAATCAACCATTATTTTCCCTCCATGTTCCTGAACAATTTTCCTTGTAGTCAATAATCCCAAACCGGTTCCTCCCCCGCCCTTGGTTGTAAAAAATGTAGTGAATATTTTTTTCTTAATTTCATTATCAAGACCGCTGCCGTTATCCTTTACCTCAAAAATAAGTTGACCACGTTCTTCGAATACTCTTATTATCACTTCGTTTCCTTTATGTTCACCCATAAGGCAGGCATCAATTGCATTTGATACAAGATTAGTAAGACAAGTATGAATGCCAGCTGAGTCTAAAGGCGCCGATTTTATTTTGTCATCTATTTCAGATTTAAGATTTATTCCTGATTGTGCAGCAATATCTTTATACAAATCTATAATTTCATTAACTAGATCACCGGGGTTAACCATTTTTAATTCGGGCAGCCTGCCTTTAGAAAAACTTAGAAAATCTTTAACAAGAGAGGTTGTTTTTTCAAAATTTCTTTCAAGCATTTCCCATCCCTGGTTAATCATAGCCTTATCGTCCTTTGCCAACCCTAAGCTTACAATATATTTCCCGCCTTCTAATCCCATCAAAATATTTTTTATACTGTGTGCCAGCCCAGCTACTGTTTGACCAACAGCACCAAGACGTTCAGATTCGATGACTTTGTGTTCTAGTTGTTTTAAAGCCGTAATATCCTTTGAAATTTCAATTACATGTGCAACACTATTGTTGCCTCTCATTAAAGCAGATGTAGAAACTGCATAATTAATGTTCTGTCCTTTCTTACCAATACCAGTCTTTTGAGAATGATGCACTTTACCGTCTTTAAAAGTTTTTTCAGCTGGACAATTCCTGC
>JAPHUI010000031.1 GCA_026193755.1 Ignavibacteriaceae bacterium
AAGTAAAATGCCAAAAGCAAAGAGTAATGTTGCTTCAAGAAAAAGAAGAAGGAAAATACTTAAGCAATCAAAAGGTTACTGGGGCGCACGGGGTAACGTTTATACGGTTGCTAAAAACGCAGTTGAAAAAGGTCTTGTTCATGCATACAGGGACAGGAAAGTTAAAAAAAGAATTTACAGATCTCTCTGGATTACAAGAATAAATGCTGCCGTAAGAGCAAATGGAATGAGCTATTCAAAGTTTATTAATGCTCTTGAAAGTAAAGGAGTAGTCATTAATCGTAAAGTACTTGCAAACCTTGCAGTAGATAATCCTGATGCTTTTGCTGAACTTGTAAAGTTCGCATCTAATTAATTCAAACCCTCTCATAAATAAATCCTTATTTTTGCAGAGGGTATTTTTTAAATTTTCGGTAATTCCTTTATGCAGCAGTCGGACGTTGAGCGAATAAGAAATGATTTTGAGCAAGCGATTAATGAAGCGAGTTCTTTAAGTGAGCTGGAACTTCTGCGAATTAAATACCTAAGCCGTAATGGAATAATTACAAAGCTTTTCGATGAATTAAAAACTATCTCTTCTGAAGAAAAACCAGCATTCGGAAAACTTCTTAATACTTTAAGAAGTGAGACAACGGAATTATTCAATACTAAAAAATCAGTTCTTGAAACAGGTAAAACATCTGAGAACCATGAACTGGATCTCACTCTTCCCGGAAAAACTGTTAAACTAGGAAGCAAGCATATCTTATCGCAAACACTTTTCGAAATAAAATCTATCTTTAAAGGATTAGGGTTTTCTGTTTATGATGGTCCTGAACTAGAATCTGACTACTACAATTTCGAAGCTTTAAATTTCCCTCCTGATCATCCTGCGAGAGATATGCAGGACACGTTTTTTGTCGGCGAGCAATTTGTGCTTCGTACTCATACCACTCCGGTACAAATAAGAATCATGGAAAAAGAGCAACCACCGATCAGGGCAATAATGCCGGGGCGTGTTTACAGGAATGAAGCAATAAGTTCCCGGAGCTATTGTATGTTCCATCAGGTAGATGGAATTTATGTTGATACAGATGTTTCGTTCGCTGAGCTCAAAGGAACACTGGTTTCTTTTGCGAAACAATTTTACGGGGATGGACTTAAATACAGATTCAGACCAAGTTTCTTTCCCTTTACTGAACCGAGTGCAGAAATGGATATTACTTGCTATATATGTATGGGAAAAGGGTGCAGAGTCTGTAAACATTCTGGCTGGCTTGAAATATTAGGCTGCGGAATGGTTGATCCAAATGTTTTTAAATATGTTAATTATGATTCGGAGAAATATACCGGCTACGCATTTGGAATGGGAATAGAAAGAATTGCAATGCTTAAGTACGGAATTGATGACATAAGAATATTTTTCGAAAACGACTTAAGATTTTTAAAACAATTTTAACTGAAAGAATTCATTGAAGATTTCTTTAAACTGGATAAAAGACTACGTTAACCTTGATGGAATCACAACCGAAGAGATTGTGGACAAATTAACTATGTCCGGTCTTGAAGTAGAGAACTATGTTGATGAAAATAAAAAGTATTCAGGGATTATAGTTGGATTAGTTAAAGAAGTTGAAAAACATCCCGATGCTGACAAACTTACTGTTTGTACTGTTTATGATGGTAAATCAGATTTTAAAGTGATTTGTGGTGCACCGAATGTTAAGAAAGGGCAAAATGTTGTTTTTGCACAGATTGGTTCGATTATTCCACAAGGCGAAATGGATATTAAAAAAGTTAAGATAAGGGGTGTCGAATCTAACGGAATGATTTGTGCAGAAGATGAATTGGAATTAAGCGATGATCATTCTGGAATTATAATTTTAGATGGTGAGTTTTCTGCCGGCACTCCCATAAGTGATGCTCTTAATTTAAATGATGTTATCCTCGATATCGCAATTACACCCAACCGTCCGGATGCTCTTTCACATATCGGTGTTGCTCGTGATCTTTCAGCAATTTTTAATCGTGAACTAAGAATACCAAAACTGGACTACAAGGAATCTCAACAGAACGTCAACCAGCTTGCAAGTGTTGAAATTGAGGACAAGATAAACTGCCCTCGATATTCTGCTTCAGTAGTTACTGGAGTTACAGTTAAAGAATCCCCAGCCTCGTTAAAAAACAAATTGGAAAAAATTGGATTGCGTCCGATTAATAATGTGGTTGACGTAACAAATTTTATACTTCACGAATTGGGTCAACCGTTGCATGCCTTCGATCTTGATCAATTAGCAAAAAGTAAGATAGTTGTGAAAAGCACTAACGCGGAAATGAAATTCACAACACTTGATTCAAAAGAAAGAATATTACCGCAAGGGACGATGATGATTTGTGATGGTGAAAGGGAGGTTGCAATTGCCGGAGTGATGGGTGGTGAAAATTCTGAAGTAACTGAGTCAACAAAGAATATTTTAATTGAATCTGCTTACTTTAATCCTTCTTCAATTCGCAGAACTTCAAAAAAATTGCAATTGGCATCCGATGCCTCATATAGATTTGAACGAGGAACCGATTCTTCCAATACGGTGTTTGCAGCTAAAAGGGCTGCGCAGCTTATTGCTTTAATTGCTGGTGGAGAGATTGCAAAAGGTGTTATCGATGAGTATCCGGGAAGAAAAAGGAATACAGAAATTACACTTCGCTTATCTCGTTTGAAAAAATTGCTTGGTTATGAAGTACAAAAATCAGAAGTAATAAAAATATTTCAAAGGCTTGGGATTAATTTACTTAAGGACTTGGGGGATTCTCTCGAAGTTGTTATTCCGACATTTCGACCGGATATTGAAAGAGAAGCAGATTTGGTTGAAGAAGTTGCCAGGATAGCAGGATATGAAAAAATTCCCGTTGTAGAAAAGGTAAGTATAACTCTCGATAAAAGAAAAGATGAATTCGAATTTGAAGATCATCTAAGAGAGAGTGCTATATCCTTAGGATTTAATGAGATGGTAAATAATCCTTTAATTCCGGAATTAAACTCTCAATTAACTGGAAGACCGATCGAAATATCTAATCCTCAAAGCATTGATATGGCATATCTTCGGACTTCACTTATTGTTTCTACTTTAACAGTTATATCAAATAATATAAAGAAAGGTGAAAAGGATATTTCAGCGTTTGAAATCGGTAAAGTATTTAACAGCCTTCAGATGAGTATCGATACTTTCTCAGATTTTGAAGAGAAGAAAAAATTACTCTTTGTTTTAACAGGCAAAAAACAGAGTCGTCAATGGTATTCAGAGGAAACAGAATATGATATTTATGACCTTAAAGGTATGATAAAATCATTTTTAGCAAAATTTTCGCTTGACAATGTTTTAAATGATTCTTATAATTCCATACAGAATAAGATTTACGATTATCAATTCATCGTAAACTTGAAAGATTCGGTTTTTGGAATCGGTGGTAAATTAAATAATAGCGTTCTTAAAGAGTTTGATATCAGTCAGCCAGTTTATTCATTTGAAGCTGATTTAAGTCTTATGGATGTTTTAATTAGTAATAATAAAGCATTCAAAGAGCTTTTAAAATATCCTAAAGTCTTACGCGATTTTGCTTTTTTGTTTGATAAATCAGTAAAATATGCATCAGTAAAAGATTTTATTATTAAGGAAAGTGGTGATAATCTCAAATCTGTTGAATTATTTGATCTTTTTGAGAGTAATGAGATCGGGGAAGATAAAAAAAGTATGGCATTTAGTTTGGAATATTTTGACTTTAACAGAACTTTAACAGACGAAGAAGTTGATAAAGATTTTCAAAGTTTAATTAAAAAAGTAACAACAAATTTTAACGCGATTCTAAGAGGAAAATAGTTGGTGGACCTTGCTAAATACGAAACTTTGATATCAGACTTAAGTGCTCTTGAGTCCCAGGTAGAAATACTAAAGGATAAATACAGCGATACACTTGAGAGAAATAAAGAACTGGAAGTATCGCTTAACGAAATACAGCAGGATAAAAATCTTCTACACGAGAAAATTTCCGAATTAGAATCGGAGTTAGAGGAAATAAAACTTAAAGTGGAGGAAAAATCAAAATTAAATTTAGAGGAACGGGAAGAATTAAAAATTAAAATTAAGGATTTAATTACAAGAGTTGATAAACACTTGTCCGCGGATATATCTGGCTAAATTAATTCCAGTTACTAATCACAAGTTTTGTTCTTAAATAATTTGTTAGTGGGTTAGTACTGAAAGACTGATGGAAAAAAAGAA
>JAPHUI010000253.1 GCA_026193755.1 Ignavibacteriaceae bacterium
AAGAAAATGATATTACTGAAGTAATACTTACTCCACAATCATTACTGAAGGGCACATATTATTGTGCCCTTTTTTATATCGATTTGTTAAAATTCTTCTACAACTCTGAGGTGGATTTTTAAATTTGCTTTCACCTCAATATTAATAATAAAGTCATAACTCATCCGTACTTTTTACAAATATTCATTAAATAATAGGATTATTTGTATCAATACCACTTTTCAATAGCCGGGCTCTCATATTTTATTTGGAATTTTTATTGACTTTTTAAAAAAAATTATCCAATTTGTTGTTTAGTTAATTAACTATCTTACAAACTCTTATTCAAAATAAAGGAGACCTCTCTATGAAACATCTCTTCAGTGTTTTCTTTTTTCTAGTATTTTCGTTTTCTGTATTTTCTCAGTCTTCGCTTCGCGATTTTGGTTCTGCAGAAGTTGCCGGAACGTCAATTTATCAACCATCTGATGCACCTGTTGTCTTCCTGGATCAACTACCAAACCAGTCGAACGGCATATTCTCCGATTCTACCTGTACGAATTGCGGGGGAGCGCAGGTGGTCGCGGCCAATTTCAATGCAACTATAGCTGGTCCTACAGTCGGCATTACCGAGATTAAAATGTGGGGTGGGTATTTTCCGGAGGACATTCCAAACACAACGGATGATTTTACAATCATAATTCATTCCGATGCTAGTGGAGTACCCGGAGCGGTTGTGGATGCCCGATATAATCTTCAGGCCAATAACCGTGTAAACACTGGGGTAGTACTTTTTGGTGTTCATGAATACGAATTCACATTCGATTACAGTGCATCACCTGTTATGATTACTACAGCTGGTATATACCACGTTGAAATCTACAATAATAGCGTCGAATCCGGTAATTTCTTTTGGGAAACAGGCACTACTGATGGAACAAATGGCATTGTTGGTTCATCATACGCGTTTGAAGCCCCCGGAGCAACTTGGTTTTCTGATGCAGTGCAAGATCTGTCAATTCAGATCAATGGAGATGATAACATCGTTGGAGCTAATTTCACCGATGACTTTGATTCTTACACTGCAGGTCAGCAGCTAGCTTGCCAGAATCCAACAGAATGGACAACCTGGAGCAACCTACCTTGCGACCCAACTGAAGACCCTTATATTTCATCTAACTATGCTTACAGCAGTCCAAACTCTGTAGTTTTAGTTCAGAATAATGATCTGGTAAGATTACATGGTCAGCAAACAACTGGTCATTGGTATATGAGTTTCTTATTATACATACCAGCTGGTGCATCTGGTTATTTTAATCAATTGTCTGGATTTGCTCCTAATCCGAACGAATGGGCTGTAGAAGTCTACTTTGACGCTGGTGGTGCGGGACGCGTACTTAACGGTTCCACTGTAAACTTCACCTGGCAAGAGGACACCTGGCAACAGGTTGTACTAGAAGTAGATTTAGATTCTCCTACTCACGATGCTACTGTTTGGTTCGGTTCGTCAGATCCTTTAACAATGATAGCTAGCTGGGATTGGACACGAGGCGGAACATATATGAATGAAATAGATGCTAATGATTTCTTTGGTGCAGCAGCAACAGATGAAATGTATATGGATAATTACTATTTCGGTGATGTAATGCCTCCGATTATTTCAGGCAACAACGGTATATTACTTATTTCAGAAAACACTACCGGAGCTGACTCTGTTGAGACCTGGTTGAATGCGCTTGGTGAAATGTATACAAGGGTAACCAACACAGTAGCACTCACTATGCCAACGAGCGACTGGTTAATGTACGATGCTGTTTATTATATTGGCACTACATCATCAGGTGCAGAAGCAGATTCGTGTACAGCATATTGTGCAGGTGGTGGAAACTTACTTGTAGCAGATAATGATGAAGGTTATTTCGTTAATGGAACTCCACTCTATGATGATTACCTGATGTCAATATATGTATCAGATGCAGGTTCTGATGGGACAATTACAGGAATGGATATTATGGCAGGGCTAACTCTGGATATCAGTGCAGATCCGTATCCTGATGATATTATGCCAAATACAGGTGCGTACGGTACTGGTGTACCTATTTTCTTAGCCCCGACAGGAACTACTTACTCAGGAATGCGTGGTCCTGGAGGAACTTTCAGAACTGAATATCTCTGCTGGGATCCTCAATATGGCAGCTCATATGCTGAAAACCTAATGATGTACTCAAGAACTTATGATTGGTTAGCATTCGGTATTATTCCGGTTGAATTATCTTCATTCACGGCAACAGTTAATCAGAATAAAGTTGAGTTGAACTGGATTACAGCAACAGAAACAAACAACCAGGGATTTGATATTGAACGAAATTCCGGAAGTGGATTTGAAAAAGTTGGATACATTCCTGGCTTTGGTACAACAACCGAAGAACATAGCTACAGCTTTACAGATGTTGGTTTGTCTGCAGGAAATTACTCATATAGACTGAAACAAATTGACTTCAATGGTATGTTTGAATATTCAAAAACAATTGAAGTTGAAGTTGTGGTGCCGGATGTATACTCATTAGCTCAAAACTATCCAAACCCATTCAACCCAAGCACAAAAATAACATTCTCGCTTGCTGCTGATTCTAAGGTAAGCCTGAAGGTATTTGACGTGCTCGGTCAGGAAGTAGCTTCTCTGATTAATCAGGATCTGACTGCCGGAGTTCATAATGTTGACTTCAACGCAGCAGGCTTTAATAGTGGTGTCTACTTCTATAGGATTGAAGCGACTGGTGTAAACAATGCCAAATTCGTTGATGTAAAGAAAATGATATTACTGAAGTAATACTAAATTCATAATCATTTCTGAAGGGCACAAATTGCTGTGCCCTTCTTTATTTTAAATAAGGTTAAAAGAGTAAATTAGTAATTATTGTTTGAAACTAATCAGTTCAACATCCACACATTAAATGTAAGCACTGTAGAAAGGAGAACCCAAGTAGAATATGGAAGAAGAAGGTAAGCAGCTAATGGAGAAAAACGCCAGATAAGAAAAATCAGCAGTGTAAGATTTGCAACTAGTAGTACAGCCTGAAAAAACGCCAAGCTCATTTGCTGCTGGGAAAAGAAAAGAATGTTCCAGCCAACAAATAGAACTGCATTCAGAACAAAAAGTACAATAATTAAACTAAAGGTTTTCTCTGAAGAGTATTTATTCCAGATTATCAAAAGTGATACAGAACTCAGCACAAAAATTATAGTCCACGCCAACACCATTAACGAGTTTGAAGGTGCCCATTCCGGGAGAATAATTGTTTTATACCATACCATTCCGATATCGGCAAAATAGGAGGCAGCAGAAGCAGTAATTAATACGAATAGAGGAATGAGTAAATAGTTTATCTTTAATTTGCTATTCAATTCTCGCTCACAATTTTATTCAATTTGCAATGAAATAAATGAATAAAAGATAAATGAATCAAACACTAATTTTATACCGATTTTGCTACAGAACTCTATTTTCTTAGCTGAAAAATTGCATTACCGACTTCCTCCACTGGGAGCTGGCAGGCACCTTTTTCACAGATGTAAATTAAAGTTTTTCCTTTGACATACCTATCCCTCAAGACATCCAGTTCTCCTTTTTCTGTTGAACCAAACAGAACAATATTGGGTAAGTATTTTTTAACCAGCGAGTCTCTTTTTTCGAAGCACTCATTGCCAACAATTCCAACTTCGTAATAAGGATAAGTCAAATATGCTGCTGCCGTTAACCAGTATGAGTTAAAAGTAGGATTTTTTATTATAGATTGTTTCATCGAATTGACCAGATTAAATGCCAATTCCTCATAATTATTATTGAAGAAAAATTTAGATAGTTTAATCAATCCAACTGCGAAAGATGAATTTGATGAGGGAATTACATTATCTGAAAAGTCAATTTTACGTGTAATTAATGCTTTATCAATATCAGAAGTATAATAAAACATTGGAGAATCTTTATCACTGAAATGAAGAATAACATAATCAGCAAGTTTTTTTGCAGCATAAATCCACTTCTCATCAAATGTGGCTTCATATAAAGAAATGAATGCTTCAATTGTATAAGAGTAATCATCAAGAAAAGCATTGATTGTGCTTTTTCCGTTTTTATAATTTCTGTTCAGTTTTCCATCTTCATTCATCATATTTTTTAAAATGAATTCACCATTTTTTAAAGCAGCTGATAAAAATTTCTCTTCATTAAAAGTAAAGTATGCATCAACATATCCTCTCAGCATTAATGCATTCCAGGAAGTTAGGATTTTATCGTCAAGTCCGGGTCTTATTCTTTTACTACGCTTATCAAACAATATTTCTTTCGATTCGTTAATTACACTGTCAAATACTTCTTCACTGATTTGATATTTTTTTAATAAATCTTCTTTTTTCTGTGTGATAAAAAGAATATTATTCCCTTCCCAGTTTCCATTTGATGTAACAGAATAATAATCGCAAAAGAGTTCGGAGTTTTTACCAAGTAAATCATCTATTTCTTTTTTACTCCATACATAAAATTTTCCTTCCTCTCCTTCCGAATCAGCGTCCAACGAGGAATAGAAGCCACCGGATGTATCAGTTAACCCTCTTTCAATAAACTCCAAAGTTTCGTGAACAATTCTCTTATAGTTCTCATTATTTGTTAACTTAAAAGCATTCGAATATAAACTAACAAGTTGACCATTATCGTATAGCATTTTTTCAAAGTGAGGGACTTTCCATATTTCATCGGTTGAGTAACGTGCAAAGCCACCACCAATCTGATCGTAAATACCACCATCAGCCATTTTATCAAGAGTTATGGTGAAAGCTTCTAATGCCTCTGGATCTTTAGTATGGAAATGATAGGTCAAAAGGAATTGATAAATGTTTGGCATTGGAAATTTGGGAGCGCCTTTCGTTCCACCGTTTGTAAAATCCATATATGAAATAATATTCCCGAATGATTCTCCTATTTTCGGTTTTGTAAATGAAGCACTATTGTCTTCGATACCGGGTACTTTCATTCCTTTTAAAGCATTCGTTAGCTTCCCTGCTTCCTGAGCGAAGGTTTCAGGTTCTTTTTGATAAAGATCACTAAAGTAATTTAGAATTTTAACCCAATCATCTTTTCTAAAGTAAGTTCCGGCATAAACCGGTCTGCCATCCGGCAACGCTATTATGTTCAATGGCCATCCGCCTCTTCCGGTAATTAGGTACGCTGCATCCATATAAATTTGATCAATGTCAGGTCTTTCTTCTCTATCAACCTTAATAGAAACAAAAAAGTCGTTCATCATACGCGCAACTGAAGTATCTTTAAATGATTCGTGTGCCATCACATGGCACCAGTGGCAAGCAGCGTAACCAATGCTTATTATTATTAATTTGTTTTCTGATTTAGCTTTTTCAATGGCTTCATTTCCCCAGGGATACCAATTTACCGGATTGTTCGCGTGCTGAAGAAGATAAGGGCTTGTTTCATCCGCTAATTTATTTCTGAAGTTCATTCTAAGATCCTCTTGGCATTACAACTAACTATTAAAGTAAATAAAAAAAGAGATATGAAAATCTCTTTTATTAAGATTTTTTTCATTTTCTATGTTAACAATTAATTAAAATTTAAGTTCAAGCTCGATAGGACAGTGATCTGAACCCATCACGGAAGAATGAATAGAAGCAGACTTGATATTATTCTTTAAATTTTCACTTGCATAAAAATAATCAATACGCCACCCAACGTTTCGCTCACGTGCACGTGTTATCATATCCCACCAGGTATATTGTTCAGGTTCATGGTTGAATATTCTGAAGGTATCTAAAAACCCAGCGGCAAGAAATTTATCAATCCATTCTCTTTCTATAGGTAAGAAACCTGAAGTCTCAGAATTTTCTTTCGGCCGGGCAAGGTCAATTTCTTTATGTGCAGTATTTACGTCGCCACAAACAACAATTTTTTTGTTCTGTTTAAGAAGTTTCTTGCAGTGCTTTAAGAATGAATCGTAAAAATCCATTTTGTATTGAAGCCTTTCCTGAGAAGCCTTTCCATTCGGAAAATAAATATTAAAAAGAATAAATTCGTCAAACTCTGTAATGATGAATCTTCCTTCGCTGTCAAACTTTTTAATTCCAAGTCCATTCTGAACATTCACCGGTTTAATTATAGTATAGGTTACTACACCACTGTAACCTTTCTTTTCCGCAGATGAAAAGTAAGAATGGTAGCCGTCAACATTTTTTAATTCGTCTACTAATTGATCAGGATGAGCTTTGGTTTCTTGCAGGCAAAGCACGTCAGGGTTTTCTTTTTTAAACCAATCCAATAATCCTTTTTTATGGCTCGCACGGATTCCGTTTACATTCCAGGAGATCATTCTATATGATTTTTTCACTTTATCCTAATAATTTTGTTATAAAGAATTGTGTGTTTATCAATTAAATCTTAATCAAGATGATTATGCCCAAAATACCAATGTTTATAATTAGTTTTTGAAGCAATTTCTGATAAATATTGATTAAGCTCAGTAACTTCAAGATTCTTATTAAATTTTTTAATTAAAATATCCTGAACTTCAATTGGACAAGTATGGGTAATAACATAATCAACTCGCCATTCATTTATCTCTAAATTTTTTATTCCTTCATCATACTCTTCCCGATTAGGCATTTCTTCTTTCCACCAAGTGACACCCTCTTTTCTAAATTCCTTATCAGATGATTTAGCACCGCCAAAAGTAAAAATTATATCCTTCGATGACAAATACCTGACCTCTCATTAAATGAATCACACTATTTGTTATTTGATGTGCTTTGCCACCATTCCAAGTAATCACAGGGTAAGAGTTGAGGATTTCAAAATTTTCATGGTTACCATCTATAAAGAGTGTGGTAAAATTCTTTGCAGATAGCCAATTGAGCCAATAATTACACTCATTACTTCCATCCCAAAGTAATCCGAAATCACCAGCGACAATTACAAAATCCGATTTGGTTAGATTCTTTTGTTCTGAAAATTTCCTCGAATTAAATTTTCTTATGTCAATTTCACCATCTGTATCTCCAGTAATAAAAATCATAGCCTAAAAATTAATTACCTACTATCAATCTCCAAATCTGAGTTACAAAAAATGTAACTACTAGTCCCATTACGATCGGTAAAAAAGTAGAGATCATTGTCCACTTTACACTTTTTGTTTCTTTGTAAATAGTGTAAATGGTAGTGGAACAAGGATTATGAAGCAAACTAAAAAGCATCAGGTTGATTCCTGTTAACAATGTCCAGCCACCGGCAACAAGAATATCTTTTGTTGCAAATGCAGAATCGAGTTGAAACATAACGCCAGAACCTTCTCCAACTCCTGTTAATCCTAAACTCATTACCGTTAACATCAGAACTGTTGGAATTACAATCTCGTTAGCAGGTATTGCAATAATGTATGCGAGTATAATCACTCCATTTAATCCTAAAATAAATGCGAATGGATTAACCCAATTCATAAAAATATTCCCAACACTTTCACCACCAACCGTAATGTTTCCAACGAGCCAA
>JAPHUI010000231.1 GCA_026193755.1 Ignavibacteriaceae bacterium
AACCGAGCAGCGGAATTACAGCTATGCAGATAAAAATTTATATAACGGAAAGTACTACTACAGATTAAAGCAGGTTGATTTCAACGGTACCTATGAGTACTCAGATGTAGTAGAAGTTGAGTGGAGAGCATTTAATTCATACCTGCTAGAACAGAATTATCCTAATCCATTCAATCCGACAACAACAATTGGATTTGGTTTGCAAAACAAATCTGATGTGAAAATCACAATTCTGAATGCAATCGGAGAAGAAGTAGCAGTATTATTAAATGAAGAAAGAGAAGCAGGATTTCATCAAGTAGAGTTTAATGCTGTTTCTCTTCCGAGCGGAGTGTATTTCTATCAATTGAGAGCGGGAGAATTTATACAAACCAAGAAAATGATTTTGTTGAAGTAATAGAATGCAAACGTAAGGACAAGTCGCGAGTTGTCCTTAAAATTTATATTTAAAATGAATAACCATCTATAAATAGGAGGTTCGAGATGAAGAAGATAATATTAACAGTTTTGTTTCTACTTTTGTACCTAACGCAAATCTCATATTCTCAGGCGAACAGAAGTAACAGTAAATCAATTAGGGATTGGCAATATGCAATTGATACTACCTGGGGAGCCGGATTACCAACAGCACAGAAAGTACAGTTATTTAACGCCTTCTGGACTAAGGTTGATCAAACCTGGGGCGGATTTCCAAATCTTATTGTTAATTGGGATTCTCTTTATGATTATTACAGCCCCATTTGTTCAGCCGGTGTAAGTCGAGGTCGTTTCTATGGTATCCTTTCTAAAATGAAACTGGCACTCAATGAAAATCACGTTTGGATAAAGGATTTTGGAATTGATAGTACAATGGGATTCTATACAATAAACGGTAACGAGTATCCTAATTATTTTTCTTTTCATTATCTGCCCGGAATACCGCTGTTGAATCTTTTCTCAACTTATTTCAGGACAAATTTTGGTGCTGGTGTAACTGCGCTTCCTGACGGTTCGGCTCTCGTTTACAGTGTAATGCCAAACCATCCCCTTAACCTCCAGCCGGGAGATATTATTCTTGGATATGATGGTATTCCGTGGACGCAAAATCTTAGTGAACTTTTCGAAGCAGAATTGCCGGCACTTTTATCAGGGGCTGTTTTTGCATCGTCTACTGAATCTTTCATTCACAACTCAATAACCTGTGCAGGGATGAACTGGGGCTTATTCGAAACAATTGATGTTCTTAAATACGGTACGAATGATACAATGCACTATCCAACATCACTACTGGAATCGATTACTCAACCCTATTTTATTGCTACAGAGCAGATGCCAATAAACGGTGTGCCTTTCCCTGATCTTAGTGCAAATAAACTTGTGTCTTGGGGAGTTGTGCAAGGAACGAATATCGGATATATATATGTATGGGACTGGACAGGTGTACCTAACGGACAAACAAAGATATTGTTTGAGCAGGCAGTGGATGAGCTTATGCATATAAACAATGTGGATGGATTAATTCTGGATTTCAGAACTAATATTGGCGGATGGCCAAGTTATGCAAATGACGGATTTAAATATCTTTTTAACATTGACCCGACGTCAAACTATTCGCGTGCGATACGAGTACCAGGAAATGATCATTTCTTATTCACGATTATGTCCCCTGATCCTTTGGAACCATTTACTCCTAATTCGGAGTTATTTGAGCACCCGATTGCTGTTCTTACTGGTCCACGATGTATGAGTGCAGGTGACATCAATGCATTTAGAATGCGATTCCATCCAATGGCTCGTTTCTTTGGTAAGAAAACTACTTGTGCATACACAGATTATAATACAAATAACTTTTTTGATTATTCTTATTATCGTTATCGTGTTGATAATGGTTGTGTTTATTCAAACTACAACAACGAGGAATACTTAACCCATAAAGGTTTTCCTGTGGATGAAGAAGTTTGGCTTACACGAGATGGTGTTGCCAATGGTCAGGATGATGTTGTAAACAGAGCTCTGGAGTGGATGAACAATTTAGTATATCCTCATAACATTGTAACTGATAAAACTTTTTATTCTCCGGCGGAAGACACAGTTCAACTCTCAACAATTATTGCAAATCCAAATTCACATCAGATATCAGCTCGTGGGTATATCCATAATCTTTATAATGTCTTGATTGATTCAGTAGATTTCGTCCAACAAAAATTAAATACAGATAGAGAAAATTGGACAACGAATTTAACCCTTCCACAATTAGAAGAATATTATAAATTAACTGTTACTGCATTTGATCAAACAACTTCAGACCATTTCACATTACCTAATGCAACCAGATTTACAACTGTTGGACCTGTAACACTGGATAGTGTATACGTTTTTGAGGGAACAAATAATTTTTTCATTACGCCATATTTAAAGAATCAATCAACTGACTCAACAATAAAAAATGCATCTGTTAAACTAATCTGTAATGATCCCTGGATAATATCTATTAATCCAACCTCAAGAGATTTGCCAGATATTCTTCCGGGTGCTATAGTTAGTCCTTCAACTGCTTTTGTAGTTACAGTAGATACATTAATATTTCCAGACTATTTCAATTTTGAAGTTGAAGTGACTAGTAATGAGTGGACGTACTGGACAGATACAATGCGTGTACCACCAATTGCTATAATAAATATAAATCCAACAGAATTAGCTTTTGGAGAGATAGCAGTTGATAGTTCTGCAACAAAGACATTTACCATAACCAACTATGGTGATGAGGATTTGGTTATAAGTGACATTACAAGTAGTGAACCAGTATTTAC
>JAPHUI010000342.1 GCA_026193755.1 Ignavibacteriaceae bacterium
AACCTGATCATCAGTCAAAGCTGTTCCCGAAACAGCTACTACATTTTTAACTCCGCTCTGGTATAGCGAAATCAAATCCATATAACCTTCAACAATTATGGCTTTATCCAACCTGCGTATGTCATCCTTCGCAAACGAGAGTCCGTACAGAATTCTTCCTTTAATATAAATGAGAGATTCAGGTGAGTTTATATACTTTGCACCAGTTTCTTTTGGATCCAGCACTCTTCCCGCAAACGCAACCACTCTGCCGTTCGGAGAAAATATCGGGAAGATTAATCTTCCGGGAAATTTATCATACAATTTCCCTTCGGAAGTTTTACCGATCAATCCAAGTTGAATGCATTTATCAAGATTTAAATTTCTACTTTTCGCATAGTTGATAAAATTTTCCCAGCCTCTTAAAGCATAACCTAATCCAAAAGAACGTAGAGTTTGTATTTTAATGTTTCTTTCCTGAAGATACTTTCTCGCACCCTCTCCTTCATCATCATTTAAAAGATTATTCAGGAAGTACCTTGCAGCTTCAGTATTAATATCATAAAGAACTTCCTGCTCTGACTGTTGTTCTGTATATGCTTCTTTATCAAATTCAATTGTAATTCCCTGCTGCTCAGCAAGCTCCTGAACTGCTTCGACAAAAGATATTTTATGAAACTCAGTCAAAAACTTAAAAACATTTCCGCCAGTGTGACAGCCGAAGCAGTGAAATATTTGTTTCTCGTCGCTTACGGTAAAAGATGGTGTTTTTTCTGAATGGAATGGACAAAGTCCAACATAGTTCTTACCCCTTTTCCGGAGCTGGACGAATTGGGATATCACATCAATAATATTAGTTGATTCTCTTATTTCTTCTATTTTGGATTCGGGAATTCTCATATCTGTTTTTACAATTCTTCCGTAAATATAATCGTAATTTCAAACAATTGTTAAGTGGCTTAAAACACACTTTTTCACAGCACGCCAGATTTCATATATTTGCACGTAAATTTGATTAACAGAATGATAAAACCCACACAAAATAGCTTTCTTATTTTTCTTCCAAAAAAAGATTTTAATGAGGAGGAATTCACAATTGTAAAGAGACGACTATTGAAAGCAGGTAAGCAGGTTTTCATTACTTCCGATGACCATTTTATCTGTTCTGGAAGCAAAGGAATGAAAGTAAAATCAGATACAAGTTTTTATAATGTAAATGTGAACAATTTTATTGCTTTCATTTTAATTGGCGGTACAGGAAGCAGAAATTATTGGAAAAATGAATCGCTTCATAAAATCGTTAAAAAATTCTTAGATGCTAAAAAGGTAATTGCAGCCGTTTGTTCATCACCGATAACTCTGGCAAAAGCCGGAATTCTTCAAAATAAAAAAGCCACCTGCTACTCTGAAGACAAAATGGAACTAATTAATGCCGGAATAGATTATCAAGATAAGAATATAGTTGTGGATGGAAATGTTGTGACTGCTGATAACTCGCGCTCAGCTTTAGAGTTTGCTGAAGCAGTTCTTCATCTTACCAAATAATTTTTAAGAATATGATAGAGACAATAAAAAAATACTGCAATAGTTTAACTGAATATTCGAGATATAAAACAAGAGAAGTCAAAATCGGAGATGTTCCACTTGGCGGGAATAATCCTATTCGTATCCAATCGATGACAATCACCGACACTATGAATACAATAGCAACTGTTGAACAAACAATCAGAATGGTAGAAGCTGGATGTGAATATGTTCGAATAACTGCTCCAAGTATAAATGAAGCCAGAAATCTTGAAAATATCAAAAAGGAATTAAGAGCACGGGGATGTACTGTTCCATTGATTGCAGATATTCACTTTACACCAAATGCTGCAGAGCTTGCCGCAAGGATTGTTGAGAAAGTAAGAATAAATCCCGGCAATTATGTTGATAAGAAAAAGTTTGAAAAGTTCGAATATACAGATCAGGAATATCAAGAAGAGCTCGAAAGAATAAGAGAAAGGTTTACTCCTTTAGTAAAAGTTTGCAAAGAGTACGGCACTGCGATGAGAATTGGTACAAACCATGGTTCTCTTTCAGACAGAATTATGAATCGGTTCGGAGATACCCCACTCGGAATGGTCGAATCTGCTTTGGAGTTCGTACGTATTTGCGAAGATCTTAATTATTACAGTATTGTACTTTCAATGAAAGCGAGCAATCCGCAGGTGATGGTTCAAGCTTATAGGTTATTAATCCAAAAGATGGAGGAGGAAGAAATGAACTATCCTCTTCATATCGGAGTAACTGAAGCTGGCGGAGGTGAAGACGGAAGAATTAAATCTGCTGTGGGAATTGGAACATTATTAGAGGATGGAATCGGAGATACAATAAGAGTTTCTCTCACAGAAGATCCGGAATATGAAGCACCTGTTGCAATTTCATTAGCGAACAGATACAAGAAAAGAATTAATCACAAGCAAATTAAAGCTATTACTAATATTCCAATTGATCCAGTTATCTACAAAAAAAGAAAATCATTTGAAATTCTCGGAATTGGTGGAAATAATGTACCGGTTGTTGTTTCTGATTACAGTTCAAGAATAATTTCAACTCAGAAAGATTTAACAGATATCGGATATAAATACGATAAAGAAACTGACAAATGGTCTTTAGCCGATACTACAGCTGATTTGATTTATCTTGGCAAACAAAATATTGACTTTAACCTTCCTGAAAATCTCAAGCTGATTATTGATTACGACGAATGGAAAAAACTGGATTCGAAAAAATTAAGATTTCCATTATTCATTAAGAAAAATTATCTGGAAAGTAAATCCCGTTCAGATCAAATTAATTTTCTTGCATTGAAATTAGATGAGCTTGATGATGAATTAAATATACAGATCAAGAATAATGACAAGCTGATTTTGATTGTAGATACGGATAACGCACACGGCATGGCTGAACAAAGAAGATTTTTCTTTGAACTTATTAGTCAGGGAATTAAAAATCCAGTTATAATTAAAAGAAATTATAGTAATGTTTCACTGGAAGAATTACGTTTATACTCTTCCACGGATATGGGAGCTTTGCTTATCGATGGTTTGGGAGATGGAGTTTGGTTGACTGCTGAATTAAGAGAAAGCAAGGAAGAAGCAAAATATGTAAGCAAGCTCCTTCAGGCAAAAGAAACAAAAGAAAAATTTATTAACAGAACTTTGTTTGGCATTCTACAAGCAACAAGAACCAGAATATCCAAAACGGAGTACATTGCATGTCCATCATGTGGTAGAACTCTTTTCGATCTGCAGGAAACAACAGAAATGATAAGAAAACGAACAGAGCATTTGAAGGGAGTTAAAATTGCAATAATGGGTTGCATTGTAAATGGTCCCGGCGAAATGGCAGATGCAGATTATGGATATGTGGGTTCAGGTATTGATAAAATAACATTATACAGAGGTAAAGATATCGTTAAAAGGAGTGTCCAATCTTCACTGGCTGTAAATGAGTTAATAGCTCTTATAAAAGAAGATGGGAACTGGTCAGATCCTTCAAAAAGTGAAATTTCTTAGATATTTTACAAGTTGCTACTTAGCACTTTTTCTCTTATATTTTGGCACTTAAAATGACCGGAATTAAAAAGCATATTTTAAAATACCTTAACATTGTTGACATAAGGGATGTGAAAATCCCGGGGTAGAAAAAAAATTAGGAAATGCACTTCAGAAAAAGAAGTGCATTTTTTTTTGAAATGAATGGAAAAGAGATAATAAAATATTTGGAAGAATGGGCTCCAAAAGGAATTGCTTGGGACAATGATAACGTCGGATTGCAGATCGGTAACCCGGAGACTAAAATTAAAAATATAATACTGAGTCTTGATCTATCAGATTCCGTGATTGAAGAAGCAATAAAAAACAAATGCAATTTGATTATAACTCATCACCCTGTTCTGTACCACCCATTAAGAAACCTTGACTTCTCAAAAAGCCAATCTGCTTTAATGATTGAGAAGTTAATAAAGAACGATATCAACCTCTACTCTGCTCATACCAATCTTGACTTTACCAAACATGGTGTCAGTTATCAACTTGCTAAAAGAATAAATTTAAAGCAAGTAAGATTTTTAAAAAATCTCTCCGGTAATCAGATTAAGATGGCTGTTTTTGTGCCCCAATCACACATAAATAAAGTTGCTGATGCAGTTCTTCAGGCAGGCGGTGGAATAATCGGTGAATACTCTCATTGCAGTTTTAGGACATCGGGCACAGGCACATTTAAAGGTTCTCAAGAGAGCAATCCTTCAATTGGCAGTAAAGGGAAAATTGAATTTGTTGAAGAAGTCAAGCTTGAAGTTTTAGTTGATGAATGGAAATTAAATCATGTTATTAAGGCAATGAAAGAAGCTCACCCTTATGAAGAAGTGGCTTATGATATTTACACTTTGAAAAACGAAAATATTAATTACGGAATGGGCGCTATCGGAAAACTTGAAACTGATATGGGTATAAGAGAATTTCTGGATTTTATCTCGTCTAAACTAAAAATTAACAGCTTCCGTTTTACAATGAGTAGTAAGAAAAAAATCAGGTCTGTGGCAGTCTGTGGAGGATCCTGTGGTGAATTAATTAACGAGGCAATTCGGCAAAATGCTGACGCTTTTATTACTGCTGATTTAAAATACCATTTGTTTCAAGATGCTGAAGATAAAATTTTATTAATTGATGCTGGTCATTATGAAACAGAAATACCAGTCCTTGATGAAGTACAAAAAAGACTAAAAATGTTTCTTGGTAACAATGAGAAAATAAAAGTTTTAAAGTTCAAGGGTACCACTAACCCTATAGTTTTTTATAACAAAAAAGGAGCTAGTTAAAATTGTATGACAGGTTAAAAATTCTTTACCAGTTACAAACAATTGATAATCAACTGGATGAGCTGGAAGAACTGCGTGGTGATTTGCCAAATATGGTTCGGCAACTCGAAGAGAAAATAAATGCTATGATAGATGACATTAAGGCTAAAGAGAGTGAACAGAAAGAATCATTAAAGAAAAGAGATCAGAATGAAGATGAGATCGAAAAATTAAAAGAGAACCAGAAAAAATTCAAAGCGCAACTGTATCAGGTAAGGAACAACAAAGA
>JAPHUI010000302.1 GCA_026193755.1 Ignavibacteriaceae bacterium
AATTAATTATTGCAATTAAACAATGCTGGATTCAACTTATAAAAAGGCGATAAAAATATTAATCTGGATAGCCGGTACTATAATCCTGCTCTATTTAGTTTACCTGCTTAATGAGATTATAATCATAATCGTTATATCAATCCTGCTTGCATTTATATTCGCTCCTTTTGTTTCTATGCTTGAAGGGCGAGGCTTTAATCGTCTAACATCTACCCTTTTTATTTTTGGTGTATTTGGTCTTATCATTTACCTGAGTCTGTCAGTTATTATTCCCAAACTCATCTTTCAAATGAATCAGTTGATAGGAGCATTACAGGGATTTTCATTCGATGAAGAGATGAAGGCACTTGAAGCAAGCTTAATCCATTACCTGCCTTTTCTTGAGCCCGGTTCATTAACAACAAGAGTTGAATCCTTCTTTTCGTCACAGCTTACTATAGCACTCAACAGCATCTCTGAAGTGTTATCAAGTATTGTTTCTGTTATCACAGTTTTAGTAATTGTACCTTTCATTACTTTTTTTCTTCTTAAAGATAACAGACGAATTCTTCAGGGAATTATACATACAGTCCCGAATAAATATTTTGAAATATCTTATTATGTTTTGAAGAAAGTTACCTTACAGCTGGGTTTATTTGTACGTGCCTGGATTTTCGATGCAACCTTTGTTGGTGTTATGATTGGGTTTGGATTTTATCTTATAGGTGTTCCTAACGCATTACCGCTCGGATTGATTTCAGGGCTCGGACATCTTATTCCTTACTTCGGTCCGGTTATCGGCGGCGTTCCGGCAATAATTGTTTCTATAGTCCAGTATGGAGACCTGTCGCAGGTACCTCTCATTCTTCTTGTCGTTTTAATTACCTACGCCTTTGATAACGGGTTTGTACAGCCATATATATTTGGAAAAAGCGTAGATATGCATCCGATAGTTATAATACTTCTTATAATTAGCGGAGGAACCATATTCGGTCTGCTGGGAATGCTGCTTGCTGTTCCGGTTGCCACAGTCATTAGAACTTTAACAAAGGAAATTTACTTCGTTACCAAGAATTATAAGATTGCAAAAGTATAAATTCTACCCCGCTTTTTTCATCTTTCCTGACTTATCACTATAAAACAAAAATTTACTTAATGGTTGCTGCCTGAGTTGATGCTTTTCTGTTTTTCGACTAAGTTTCATTTAAACACTTAAATGCGTTTAAGAGCAACGATTCAAAAGAGAAATAAAAACATAACCAAATGAAATTGGAGATTTAAAATGTCTAAATCGTTTCAATGCCAGGTTTGCCATAAAACCAAAGAAAAAGCTGAGCTAATTCCTGTTGCTGTAATCAGACCGGCTGTTACATCGCTCATCAAGCTGGATCATCCTGAATTAAGTGACACCGGATATATATGTCATGATGATCTTAATATCTATCGTAATAAATATATTCAACAAATTCTTGCAGAAGAAAAGGGTGATATAACATATCTTGAAGAATCTGTAATTCAGAGTATAAAGGACAATGAAATTTTAGCAAAGAATATAGATGCCGAGTATGAAAAAGGATTAAAGCTTGGTGAAAAAATTGCAGATAAGTTTGCCGCCTATGGTGGAAGCTGGAGATTTATTATAACTTTTTTTATAATATTAATTATCTGGATTGCAATAAATTCCATTGTTCTTCTTTCAAGACCATTCGATCCATATCCCTTTATTCTACTTAACCTTGTTCTATCCTGTATCGCAGCAATCCAGGCACCGGTAATAATGATGAGCCAAAACAGACAGGAGTCTAAAGATCGGGCGAGATCAGAACATGATTATCAAATAAATCTAAAAGCTGAGCTTGAGATACGAAACCTGCATCAGAAGATTGATCATCTTTTAACACATCAGTGGGAAAGACTTATTGAAATTCAGCAGATTCAATTGGAGCTGATGGAGGAGTTAAAATCCCGTAAGTAAAATTTTATTTTAATAGAATCATCTTTTTAGTTGAAACAAATTCGCCTGCTTTTATTTTGTAGAAATAAACTCCTTCCATTAATTCCTCTCCGTTTAATTCTACTTTGTATGTCCCTGCTTCTTCGACTTCATCTACAAGTGTTTTTACTTTTCTTTTTTCAGCATCGAAAACTTCCAGTTTAACCTTCACTTTTTCTGGCAAGCAATATTTTATTTCTGTCTTTTCCTTAAAAGGATTAGGGTAATTCTGGCTTAACTGATATTCTGTCGGGACTAATTCTTCCATAACATTTTCAAATTTTATTTGTAGGGACACAGCACGCTGTGTCCCTATTGACAATTTTATTTCATCAAAACCTGTCCCCAAGGTCCTCCCATAGGTGACCAAATCTAACGAAGGAGGATCATCTTTTTTACTTCAACAAAATTTCCTGCTTTTAGCTGATAGAAATAAATTCCACTCGGCAATCCTTCTGCGTTAAACTCAATCGTGTATCTTCCTGCTTCTTTTTCTCCGTTATACAATTGTGCTACTTCTTCTCCCACTGCGTTAAACACTTTCAATACTACGTTTGTTTTTATTGGAATGCCGAATGTAATTGTTGTTGTTGGATTGAACGGATTCGGGTAGTTCTGATACAGAACATAATCCAATGGTGCAGGATTCTCTACCATCACTTCATCACTGTATTCATAAGTTCCGAGAAAATCCTTTTGCTTTAACCGGTAAACAAGTGATGTGGCTTGCACAGTACTAATATCATCCAGGTAAGAGTACTCTTTTAGTTCTGTTGTTGTTCCGTGACCTTCTACAAATGCTATCCTTACCCACTCACCTTGCGTTTGGTTTTGGATTATTTTTCTCTCAATCTCAAAACCGAGGTTGTTTATTTCCGTAGCAGTAGACCAGTTAAGTATTACTGTACCAAGCTGTGATGTTGCTGTAAATGAGGTTAGCTCAACAGGTAATGGAAAGACTGAAGCCAGACCAATTCTAAACATTATTGAACTTGTAGTTCCACAATACCACATCTTATATTCATTGCCATCATAAATCACATATGAAGCCATAATATCATAATCGTCCCAGGTTCCAGCGAATCCTCTTATAAGGCAAGGATTTGGATCTTTATACCAGGTGACTTTGTCAGTTGATGTAGCAAAGCCTATTTCATGCTGCTCAAAAGTACCGCCACTATAAAACATGTAAAATATATCATTGTAAGTTGCTATACTTGGACATTCCACTCTCGGCCAATCCCAATTACCAGATGTAGGGCTAAGAATAGGATTACTCTGCTTCGTCCAGCTTTTTCCATTAGGATTCGTTGTGGTTGCATAACCAATGTGCGCATCAGATCCTGACCCACCACTGTACCACAAATGAAATGTATCATTTTCAAATATAATAAAAGGGGTATCAACCCAATATGAGTCCCAACTTCCTGCAGGCCCCTGTTCTAAGACTGGGTTATCAGGATCTTTGGTCCAAACGAGACCATCCAGTGAAGTAGCATGACCGATATCACAAACAGAGGAATTAGGAAATCCGGCGTACCACATATGATAAATTCCATTTACAAAAACAACGGACGGAAATGTAACGGTTTCATCATCCCATTCACCCGGGTTGCCAACGTCCAAAACCGGACTGTGGATATAATCTTTAATCCAGGAAACTCCATCAAGTGATGTTGCATAACCGATGCGGATATTGTTTCCATCATCTCCGATATACCACATTTTGAATGTATCATTTTCAAATATGACACTTGGACAAGCTACATGCATATCGTCCCAACTTCCCGGCGCTCCTACATCCAGCACGGGATTACCAGGATGTTTTACCCAGGGTATATTCTGCCCATTAATTACGGGGTAAAGCAGAAGAATGAACAAAACCGTGCAAATAAAATTCAATGAGAGATTGAATTTTTGTGTTGAAAAGTTTTTCATAAGACCTCCTTGTGTGTTTGTATTTA
>JAPHUI010000228.1 GCA_026193755.1 Ignavibacteriaceae bacterium
AATTTATTACGGTGATGAAATTGGAATGACGGGAGCTTCAGATCCTGATAACAGACGAATGATGCGATTTAGTGACGGGTTGAACCAAAATGAAAAGCAAACATTCAAAGATGTAAGCAAGTTGGTTCACATAAGAGATGATCATCCAGCACTCAGATACGGAGATTTTTTAACTTTGCAAGCCGACAAAAATATTTATGCTTACCTGCGGTCTGATATGAACGAAAGGATACTTATCATTCTTAATAAATATGAAAAGAGACAAGAAGTAAATTTAACTGTGCCATCTTTTTATAATATAAGAAGAGCTAAAAATCTTATAACTAGTGAATTTGTTCTGGTTAAAGAAAATAAGCTTATTTATACTATAAACGGAATAAGCTACCTGATATTGAAATTAGAGTAATGGAAAAATTTATTGCCTTATTAAGGGGGATCAATGTAAGCGGTCAGAAAAAAATAAAAATGTCTGACCTAAAAGTTCTCTTCGAAGATTTATCGTTTACGAACGTTCAAACCTATATTCAAAGCGGCAATGTTTTATTCACAGGAAATTCAATTAATAAAAAGACAATCCGTTCTAAAATTGAAAAGAAAATTTTGAGCAAATTTGGTTTCCCGGTTAATGTTATACTAAAAACACCCGACGAGCTTGAACACGTATTAAAGATTAATCCATTCCTAAAGGATAAAACTAAAGATATTGAAAGAATTTATTTTACATTTCTATCTGAAAACCCATCGCCGGATAATATTAAAATGCTAAAAGAAATTGATTACTCGCCCGAAGAGTTTAGTTTGAATGATAATACAATTTACCTGTTTGTTCCAAATGGTTAGGGTAAAGCAAAGCTGAACAATAATTTTTTCGAAAAGAAACTGAAGCTTTATGCAACAACAAGAAACTATAAAACAGTAAAGGCCCTTACTACGTTATCAAAAGATTTATAAAAGATTAGGAAAGCACTTCGCAAATGAAAAAAGTAAGCAGAAAAAACAAATTATTACTCTTCACAATTTTTACATTGTTTTTTATAACTTGCGGTGACAAAAAAGAACATCAGCAACTAAGCGATCTTGAAATAAAAATGAACAGTATTGCTGAGGGATATGTAAAGCTTGTTTTAAATGTTGGTCAGTATGATCCTCTTTATGTAGATGCTTATTACGGACCGGAAGAATGGAAACCATCCAAAAAAAATCTTTCTTTCAATTCAAATGTTTATAATCAATTAAACTCTGCTGCAGATTCTCTATTAACCGAGCTTGAATCCTTAAGTCAGTATAAAGCAACTGGACTTGAAACTCTCCGTTACAGATATCTTTACAAACAGATTCTTGCTGTCAAAGCTAAAATAGCAGTCCTAAACGGAACGGAGCTCCCTTTTGATCTGGAGTCAAAAGCATTTTATGATGTATCTGGCCCGGTCCAAAGCGAAGAATATTTTCAAAAGATAATTGACGAACTTAATAAGTTACTTCCGGGTAAAGGTAATATTAACGAAAGGATAATAAACTTTAAAAAGCGATTTCAGATTCCGGAAGAAAAAGTTGCGGCAGTCTTTGATGCAGCTATAAATGAATGCAGAAAAAGAACAGCTAAATACATTCAGCTTCCTGAAGGTGAAAAATTTAAGGTTGAATATGTTGAGGAAAAACCATGGGGTGCATACAACTGGTTCAAAGGAAATTTTTTCAGTGTGATACAGATTGCTACGGATTTCCCGGTTTATATTGATAATCCGGTTGGTCTTGCCTCACACGAAGGTTATCCGGGACATCATGTTTATAATGTTCTGCTTGAAAAAAACCTTGTAAAAGATAAAGGTTGGATTGAATATACTGTCTATCCGCTTTATTCCCCTCAATCACTAATTGCGGAGGGAACCGCAAATTATTGTGTAGAAATCCTGTTTCCGGGAGAGGAAAGAATTAAATTTGAAAAAGAAGTCCTGTTCCCTCTTGCCGGATTAGATACAACTGGCGCTGATCTATATTATAAAATTGATTCACTGCAAAATAAATTAATTGGAAGCGGGGTTTTCGCAGCAAGAAATTATCTTGATAGTGCCTGGACAGAAGAGGAAACCGTTAACTGGCTTCAAAAATTTCAGCTTCGTACAAAAGAAAGAGCTGAAAAATATCTTTCGTTTATTGAAACTTACAGAAGCTACGTAATTACTTATGACGTCGGTAAAAAAATAATAAGCGATTATATAGAGAAGAACGGAGGGACAGAAAATAATCTTGCTAAAAGATGGGAAATATTTACAAGGATAATCTCCACACCTCAAACGCCTTCAGGTTTGCAGGATTAGAAAAACATCTTAGTAAAATTTTCTGCTAACAAAGAAAATTTTTGAGGGTTGAGAGAAACTTCATTTAATATTTCGCCGACTAATTCTTTATTCATC
>JAPHUI010000379.1 GCA_026193755.1 Ignavibacteriaceae bacterium
TCTTTAACTTTACATTGTTTGGCAGAAGCTATGAGAGATGGCCGATTTTTAATATTGCTGATGCATCAGTTACAGTTGGAGTATTAATTTTATTATTCTTCTACAAAAAGCATCAGGAGGACGATAATAAAGCCAAAGAAATTCAAGGTGATGTAAATGCAGATGATGAGGTTCTTCCCCCATCGAATAATTTAACAAATGATGTAACTGACAAAGTAAATGATGAGAAGTTAGATGGTGAAACTGATAAAGGAAAAGAAATATCACTTTGAGGTTCCCGAAGGAAAAAAGAAGGAAAGATTAGACCTCTTTCTTACCCACTCCATTGAAAACGCAACCCGCTCCAAAGTTCAAAAACTTATTGATGCTAACCTGGTTACTGTTAACGGAGTAGTAGTTAAAGCCAACTATCAGGTTAAACCCAACGATGTAATTGAAGCTGTCCATCCGATATCACCCCGACCTGAGGATGTAGAACCGGAAGATATTCCGCTTGAAATTGTTTATGAAGATGATTATCTCTTGGTAGTTAATAAACCTGCTGGAATGGTTGCTCATCCTGCTTATGCAAATTATACAGGTACACTTGTAAACGCGTTGCTTCATCATACTAAAATACTTAGTGATTTGAACGAACCCGGAAGACCGGGAATCATTCATCGATTGGATAAAGAAACAAGCGGACTTCTGGTTGTTGCTAAAGATGATTTTACACATGCTAAAATTGCCGAGCAGTTTAGTAAGCGCACAGTTGATAGAGAATATCATGCTGTTTGCTGGGGAAAGTTTAAAAATCGAAAGGGTGAAATAGATTCACATATCGCCCGGAGTAAAAAGGATAGGAAAAAATTTTCGATGAGTGAAACTGAAGGAAAACATGCTCTTACACTTTACGAGGTTCTAGAGGAATATGAATTTACTTCTTACCTGAAAATAAATTTAAAGACGGGAAGAACACATCAGATAAGAGTTCATTTATCGGGAATTGGCAAGCCTGTTTTCGGTGATCCTACTTATGGAGGAAGACAGGTTGTATGTGGTTCTGAATTAACTAAAATTAAATTCAGGGTACAAAACCTTCTTGCAATTATGCAAAGACAGGCATTGCACGCCAAAACAATTGGTTTCTTTCATCCTGCAAAAAAAGAAAAAATGTTCTTCAATTCCGAACTACCTGACGATATGAAATTATTAATTAAGAAGCTTAGAACTACAGAATTCTAAAATTCTCTTTCTAATTGGTTATATTTTGAAAGAAAATTAAATCTTTATTATTACTTAAATGTTAAAATTATACAACACGCTTACTAAAAATCTTAAAGAATTCGTTCCACTCAATCCACCAAACGTTGGAATGTATATCTGCGGGCCTACTGTGTATGATTATTTCCATATTGGAAATGCCAGAACATTCATAATGGCAGATATTATCCGCAGGTATCTTGAATTTAAAGGATTCAATGTTAAATACGTTATGAACCTGACTGATATCGATGATAAAATTATAAAAAAATCTAATGAAGAAAAAATTCCTGCAAGCGAAGTTGCACACAAATATTCAGAGGCTTTCATTGAAGATTTAAAACGCCTAAAAATTAAACCTGCAACTCTTTATCCAAGAGCAACAGAGCACATTAATGAAATGCTAAAAATGATTAAAGCACTTGTAGAAAATGGTGCCGCATATAATATTGATGGAAATGTCTTTTACAACGTTTCAAGTTTCAATGGTTATGGTAAACTAAGCGGAAAAAATATTGAAGATCTTGAATCCGGTGCAAGGGTTGAAGTCATGGAAGAAAAAAAGAACTCGCTTGATTTTGCTTTATGGAAAAAAGCTAAAGAAGGCGAACCGTTTTGGAAAAGTGAGTGGGGAAACGGACGTCCAGGTTGGCATATAGAATGTTCCGCAATGAGCTGCAAGCATTTGGGTGAGACGTTTGATATTCACGCCGGAGGAAATGATCTTATATTCCCTCATCATGAAAATGAAATTGCTCAAAGCGAAGCATCGAACAAAAAACCTTTTGCCAAATATTGGATGCATTTCGGTTTTCTTAATATTAACAAAGAGAAAATGTCAAAGTCTCTCGGTAATTTTTTTACCGCAAGGGAAGTGCTGGCAAAATACTCTGCAGAAGCAATAAGATTATTTTTTGCTCAAGCACATTACCGGGGACCTGTTGATTTCTCAGATGAGCATTTAGATGCTGCTGAAAAAGGGTTGGAGAAATTAAAAAATTTAAAATCGACCATTGAATCAGCAATTAGCAAAAACAATACTGGTGGCATCAATCCTGACTTTGATTTTCAGAGTTTCGAAGAGCGTTATGTTCAAGCAATGGATGAAGATTTTAATACTCCACAGGCAATTGCAGTTATCTTTGATTTTGTGAGGGAAGCTAACAGAACAATTGCTGATAAAGAAAATCTAAATGTAACTTTTTACTTTGCTGTAAAAGATTTTTTGATTAAGACAGCTGAAAACATACTTGGGATAATTTCTTTTAATGAAATGGATATAAAACAAGGCACCATCCTGGAAAGTAAAGTCGAACAAATTCTAACAGAATATGATACAACTTTAGATGTAAATAAGCCGAAAAATGTAAATGAAATCATAAATAGGTTAATAGCAATAAGATTAAGTGCAAAAAAAGAAAAAAAATATCAACTCGCAGATGAAATCAGAAAAAGACTAGAAGATATCGGGATAATTTTGAAAGACACGAAAGAAGGCACTGATTTTATAATACGAAATTGAAAAATTAGTTCAGTTTGTCACAGCGAAAATATTTCCGTAACCAAGAATTAAATTTGGATCCAGAGTTTTTTTAATAGCAAACATTTCTTTAATAACTTTCTCCCCATACATCTCTTTCAGAAGAGCTGTTTTATTCTTGCCGACTCCGTGTTCTGCAGAAATAGTTCCACCTAATCTTACAGCCTCTTCACAAATTTTGTTATAAAGATTTTTGCTCTTGTTGAACTCAGAATCGTTTTTGGGTAAAAAGTTTAAGTGGATATGAGAGTTTCCGAAATGTCCATAAGTAACAAAATCAATTTTGCTTTGCTTTGCCCAGCTTTGTAAGGTAAAATAAAACTTACTGAAAGATTTATCTGGTACAGCAACATCGGTTCCAAGTTTTCTAAAATTATTTCTGGTTACATACTCGTTGACTTTCCATGAAATCGCGTGTCTGAAATCTTTTATCTTTTCTTTATCGACCTCATTAAAAGCAAACCACGAATATTCTTCATTAACACTATACTTTTGCATTAAGGTATTCCACGCTTCAAGAATGGAATCAAATGAATCCTTTGTGCATTCCTGCTCAAACCAGATAGCTGCTTTTGTATTAGTAGGAACAGCAGAAAAATCTTTTGTTAAAAACTTTAAGGCTCTTTCATCAAAAAACTCAAGAGCCAAAGCATTTATATAAATATCTTTATTACTTTTTCTATTCTTATAAGATGAGTCTCTTGCTTCTTCAAGAAAATTTATCGCGGTGGTCTCATCATTAAAAAATAGGACACAGGAAATTGTATCTTCTGCTGGTTTAAGCAGTTTTAATTTTATTTTGGTAATTATTCCGAGCGTTCCTTCAGAACCGATGAACAAATCGATAGCATCCATATTCTCTTTACAGAAGTAACCGGCAGCATTCTTCGTATGAATGGATCTCATTTCCGGGAGATTCATTTCATATGTTTTACCTGAACCTGTTTTGAGAATCAGTTTATTTTTTTTCGCAAA
>JAPHUI010000245.1 GCA_026193755.1 Ignavibacteriaceae bacterium
GTTCCATTAAAAATCCGGAGAAGATATGTCCCTCAATATGATTTACAGGAATGAATGGTTTTTTTAATGAGAAGGATAATCCTTTTGCAAATGTAAGACCAACTAATAAGGCACCGATTAATCCGGGTCCGGCAGTAGCAGTAATAAGGTTAATATCCTTTAATTTTAAATTAGTCATTGTCAGCGCTGAATCAATTAATGGCTTAACAATTTGCAGATGAGCTCTGCTTGAGAGTTCGGGAACAACTCCGCCATAAGCTTTGTGAAAATGCTGGGATGAAATCAGGTTTGCCTTCACTTCTTCGTTTGAAAGAATCGCTACAGAAGTTTCATCGCAGGAGCTTTCTATTCCCAGGATATTTAATCTCCGGGTAAAAGCCATTACCTGAAAGCAAAGAATTCTTTAACAATGTGTCCTGCAAGTTGAGGATTCTCCTGCAGCCGGCGAATTGAATATTTGTACCAATCTTCTCCGAACGGGACATAAATTCTAATTTTATATCCATCCTTATTTATCTTATCTCTTAAATCTTCTCTTACACCAAGTAACATCTGGAATTCAAATTTATCTTTTGAGACATTCATATCTTTAATCAGCTCGTAGGATTTATCAATCAAGTACTTGTCGTGTGTAGCAATACCGACATAATTTCCATTCTTCAAAATTAACTCGAGCGTTTTCATATAATTATCTCTGATCGCCTGTTTATCCTTGTAAGCAACTGTAGCAGGTTCGATATAAATCCCTTTACATAACCTGTAATTAGTTCCTAACTTATTAAGAATAATTGCATCGTTAGAAGTTCTCTTTAAGTATGCCTGGAGTACCACACCTACATTACTATAATCTTCATAAATTCTCTTATAAACTTCGAATGTCAAGTCAGTGTAAGGCGAATCTTCCATATCAATCCTGACAAAATTATTAATTTCATCAGCCCGTTTTACTAATTCAAGTATTTGTTGATAAGCAAATTCTTTATCAATGGCTAATCCCATTTGAGTTGGTTTAATTGAAAGGTTCGCATTCAATTTATTATTAACAATTGCATCAAAAACTTCTAGTGCTTTTCTTTTTGATTCAATTGCTTCTTCTTTAGTTGTAATAGATTCCCCCAGTACGTCGAGAGTAGCTAATATTCCCTTTGAATTAAGATCCTTGACTGTATCTACTGCATTTTGAAGTGTTTTGCCCGCTATATATTTTTTTGAAAATAACCAAACAATATTTTCAGGCATCATCTGAACCGTTTTAACAAGAAGATTATGAATTATTGACACCATTTACTCCGAAAAAAGTTGTTTACAAAATTACTGCATTTTTGCTAGTGTAAAAAGTGAACCTGAAATGGATATATTGTATCATTCGTTAATCAGTGGGCTTTTAAGAGAATTAAAAGAAGAATTGCTTTTTGTTTTAATTCAGACGTAGAACCATTATTGATAAAAATGAAGTCGGCTTTTTTCTTTTTTAACTCATCATCCAATTGGTTTTGACTTCGATTAATAAAGTCCTTTTCTGAAATTTTTTTGCTTTTAGTAACTCGATGCATCCTTAATTTTTCATCTGCTACAATAAGAACCACAAAATCATACATTTTTTCAATTCCTGATTCATAAATCAACGCAGCTTCAACAAATACCAAATCTTTTATTTTGAAATATTCTTCCGAAATGGAATGGATTCTTTTTCTGACTCTTGGATGCAGAATTGAATTTATTTTTTTTAGTTTTATTGGATTGGAAAAAATATTATCAGCAAGAAATTTTTTATTAATTTTTTTCCCAAGATACGACGTTGCTCCGAATTCTTTTACTATTTCATTTCTTACTTCAGGATCATGAGCCAAAATTTCCTTAGAAATATCATCAGCTAGAATAATTGGATGATCCTGCTCTGCTAAAAAGCTGGCAAACGTGGATTTACCGGAGCCTATCCCCCCGGTAATTGCAATTAATAATTTCTTTTTTTGTGACATAAAAAAGAAAAGGGGAATATCCCCTTTTATTTTGCGTATCCTATTTTTCTAACTTCCCGTATAACAGTAACTTTAATTTGACCGGGATAATCCATTTCATTTTCAATCTTTGCAGCTATTTCCTTAGCTAGCTTATCAGCAAGAAGATCATCAACCTTATCGTGCTCAACAACTACTCTTACTTCCCTGCCTGCCTGAATTGCATAAGTTTTTGCAACACCTTCAAACGATTTTGCAAGCGACTCAAGATTTTCCAATCTTTTCACATAACTTTCAAGAGGTTCTCGTCTTGCACCTGGTCTTGCTCCGCTAATAGCATCGGCAGCTTGAACCAGCGCAGCGATTGGGTGTTCCATTTCAATATCTTCATGATGTGACCCAACTGCATTTACTACAATAGCGTTCTCGTTAAATTTTTTGGTAAACTCGTATCCAATCAGAGCGTGAGGTCCCTCAACGCTTTTGTCAACAGTTTTTCCAATATCGTGAAGTAAACCTGCTCTTTTAGCCAAATTAGTTTCGAGTCCAAGTTCAGCCGCCATTATTCCAGTAAGATAAGCCACTTCAATACTGTGCTGCATTAAATTCTGCCCAAAGCTGGATCTGTATTTCATTTTACCAATATGCTTTATCAATTCATTATGCATATTATGCAATCCGAGCTGCATAACAACGTTCTCACCATCGCGGATCATTTCCTCTTCGAGTTCCTGCTTAACTTTTTCAACAACTTCTTCAATTCTTGCCGGGTGAATTCTTCCATCAGCTATTAACTTTTCTAAAGAAACTCTTGCGACTTCCCTTCTGAACTGATCGAAAGAAGAAAGGATTACTGCTTCGGGCGTATCATCGACAATGACATCCACTCCTGTACTTGATTCAAAAGCACGAATATTCCTTCCTTCTTTACCAATAATTCTTCCCTTCATTTCATCATTTTGAATCTGAACTACTGATACAGTGCTTTCGATAGAATGATCTGCTGCGGTTCTTTGGATGGATTGAACGATGATTTTTTGCGCTTCTCTTTTTCCTTCGGATTTAGCTCGATCCGTAATTTCTTTTATCGTAAATGCTGCTTCCGTTTTAGCTTCATTCGCAAGGTTTTCCATTAGAATTTTCTTAGCTTCTTCCGAGGAAAGACCGGATATTTTTTCGAGCTTTATGTTTTGTTCCTTCTCAAGTCGGCTTAATTCCTCCAGCTTCTTTTCAAGGAGCTTTCGCTGCTCATTTAATTCTTGTTCGAACTTCTTATTTTCGCGTTCTTTCTGTAAAACAAGGTCAAACTTTTTTTCGCTGTTTTCTTCTCGTAACGAAAGCTGCTTTTCGAGAGCATTCAGCTTTTGTCTTTTTTGCTGAACCTCTTTATCAAATTCTGTTTTCTTTTTATACCATTCATCTTTTACTTCTAAAAGTTTTTCTCTTTTAACATTTTTCGCTTCTTTATCTGCATCTTCAAGTATTTTCTTTGCTTGTTCTTCAGCTGTGCTGATACTCTTTTTACCAATTCTGGAGTTCATCATCCATCCAAGGTAAAAGAAAACAATAATAACCACCACGAGCATCGGTATTAACAGTAGTACATCCATTTTTCCTCCACACTTAAGTTTTATTTTTTAAGACCGAACTCGCTGCCCCGTAATTAATAGGAAAAACCCTATTAATCACAGTGGGAATGTTCCCAGTCGCTTTTTACTTCCACTGCCCTTCCGATAAATCGGTAGAGTCTTCAACACAAGGTTGAAGATGAGGCCTGTAATACACGCCGGAGTAATACTCCCAATTAGTCTATGTTAGTTTTTCACTAATTATTAGGAGCAGCGAGACGGTGATACTTAAGATGGGTCAGCTGTTTTCTGATCTGACAGAAGAAGCTTTATCTTTTTAACTTTATCCGAAGCCTGAATTAAAAATTCCCGATTCTTATTCTTTTCAATAAAGAGATCATAAGCAATATTCAAACAAGCAATAATGGCTATTGTTTGAGCCGGTTGATCCGGTAGCTCATCTTTTGTTTCTTCCATTACTTTATTAACATAAATAGCAAGCTCTTTTGCTATTTCCTCGTTTTCAACAAGCAAAGAATATTCTTTATCAAATATTTTTATTTTCAGCTTCTTTTTTTCCATCAGTCTTTCTGCACTAACCCACTAACAAATTTTTTAAGAACTAATTGCTTAAACTTATTCCTCTGACAATATAACTTACTCAGTCTGAGGATAAGTGTTTATTTATTCTGGAAATTAAATCTCTAATTTTACTTTTTATTTCTTCCTGTTCTTCTGTGTTTAATTTTGATTTTTCCTCCGATTTAAGTGTTATATCTTCTAATTCTGATTCCATTTCGGAAATCTTTTGGTGAAGAAGATTTTTATCTTGCTGAACTTCATTTAGCGATAATTCAAGTTCTTTATTTCTTTCGACTGTATCACTATATTTATTTTTCAGTATTTCTACATAGGATTCGAGTTTACCCAGTTCGCTTATCAGTGTTTCGTATTTAGCAAGATCTACCAACTATTTCCCTCTCAAAATCGCATTGAAGTTCTTTTCAACTTTATTAATTAAACTTTGAAAATCTTTCTCTACTTCCTCGTCAGTTAAAGTTCTTTCAAAATCATAATACTCTAAATTAAATGCCATACTCTTTTTATCTTTACCCATTTCATTACTTTCGAAAAGGTCAAATAATTCAACACTTTTAAGAATAACGCTGCTTTCTGTTAAAATAAAATCCTTAACTGAAGTATAATTTATAGATTTTTCAAATAAAAATGCAAAATCACGATGCACTTTTGGATATTTTAATAGCTCAGTAAACTTTTTTCTTTGACCTGAAAACTTAGTTAAAACACCCAAATCACACTCAAAAGAAAAGACAGGCTGATTGATATCAAATTCACGTAAAATATTCTTGTTCAATTTGCCACCAATACCAAAAAGTATAACTTTGAAGTTTACCGTGAATTGGTACTCGTAAATCTTATTCTGTATAGAATTATAAGAATCATTTAAAACATTGTCAAGCGATAATTTAGATAAAAATGAACTTACCATTCCCTTCAGATCAAATATATCAAATTCTTCTTCAGGAGAATGCCACTGACGTTTAAACTTTTTACCGGTGAGAATCAGCAGTAAACTCTTCTTTTCATGGAAATCAGA
>JAPHUI010000102.1 GCA_026193755.1 Ignavibacteriaceae bacterium
AAGATAACAAGGTTAAAGGAGCGTTTTATGTTTCAGCAATTCAAATTGAACCGGGTAAAATTGCAGCGTTTTTTTCAGACATAACTGAAAAAAGAAAGGCATCTGAGGAACTTGAAAAAAGTGAGCTTAAATTCAAATCACTATTTGAGTTGGCTAACGATGCTATCTTTCTGATGGATTCTGATATCTTCATTGATTGCAATAAAAAAACACTGGAAATGTTTGCGTGCAATAAAGAGGAAATAGTGGGCAGACCTCCGTATGAATTCTCACCAGAAAAACAATCAGACGGAAGATTTTCAAAAGAAAAAGCTCTGGAAAAGATTAACAGTGCGCTGTCTGGAAATCCTCAAAGATTTGAGTGGAAGCACAAAAAAAAGAATGGTGATTTGTTCGACACCGATGTTAGTCTGAACAGAATAGTGCTGGGTAATAAAGTAGTGCTACAGGCTATAGTAAGAGATATTACTGAACGCAAAAAAGCCGAGGAGCAAATATCAATTCTTGCACATTCACTAAAGAGTATTTATGAATCGGTTTGCATAACTGACATAAAAGGCAATATTATATTTGTCAATAATTCTTTTTGCCAGACTTTCGACTACGAATATGAAAAAATTATCGGCAAGCACTTTTCAATAATAGTCTCAGAAAGTAATCCGGCTAACCTTCGGAATGAGATTTTACCATCGATCCTAAAAGACGGATGGAAAGGAGAAGTTACTTGTAAAAGGAAGGATAGGACAGAATTTCTGTCATATTTATCCACATCAATAATCAGAAACGACCAAGGAACACCTTCCGCACTAATTGCTATACTGGCAGACATTACTGAACGCAAGAAATCTGAGGAAGCACTTATAGAAAGTGAAGAAAGATTTCGCTCCCTGATTGATAATATGATCGAAACCGCTCTTATATTAGATTGGAACGGAAAAATAATTTTCGCAAATAAAAGTGCAGTACGTCTTGTTGGTTTAAACGACCTGGCCGAAGGTATTGGAAAAAGTGTTTTTGATTTTTTACATCCCGATTTTATTGAGAAAGTCACACAAGCTATTGATAGAATTAAATCTGATCCTACTCCATTAATAGATGAGTATAAAATTAGAACAGTAACTGATGAGGAATTGTGGGTGGAAAGTCTTGGTATAACTATTAATTTATCAAATGAAAAATATTTACTTGTTACGTTGCGGGATGTTACCATGAGAAAAAATGCTGAAACACAGTTGATGGAAGCCAAGGAAAAAGCTGAAGAGATGAGTAGAATAAAATCCATCTTCCTGGCTAATATAAGTCACGAGTTACGAACTCCGCTGGTTGGAATTCTGGGGTTTGCAGAACTACTTAAAGAACAGTTGAAAATAAATCACAATATTGAAATGGCTGATAGAATTCTAACAAGTGCTAATCGATTAATGGAAACTCTTAATCTGCTACTTGATTTATCAAGAATTGAAGCAAGAAAAGTCGATTTAAATATACAGCCATACAGAATTTCTGAGCTGGTAGAGTCTCAAATATTATTATTTGAAGCAGTTGCGGAAAGAAAAAATCTTTATCTGAATACTATTGTCAACGACCAGAATTTATTGTCTTTAGTTGATGAACAAATCTTCAGGCAAATAATTAATAACCTCATCAATAATGCTTTGAAGTATACTTACACAGGTGGAGTTACAGTTATAGTGGACTCAGTAAAAGAGGATTCAAAATCTTTCGTACAGGTTAAGGTAAAAGATACAGGCATCGGTATACCTCAGGAAAGCCTTGGTTTGATATTCCAGGAATTCAGACAGGTTAGTGAAGGATTTAACCGCCACTTTGAAGGGACAGGACTCGGATTAACGATAACTAAAAATTTTGTTGAATCAATGAACGGTCAAATTGCCGTGACAAGCACTGTTGGTTCAGGTTCAACTTTTACTATTCTTTTTCCATTGATTGAAAATTATCAGGAGGTTGAGATACCAAAACTAATAGAGGTTAGTTCACTTTCAACTGACGAAAAAGAATTAACGCTCGATTTTAAACCTAAAGTTTTAATCGTAGAGAATGATAATGCCAGTATTGATATAATTCGATTGTTTCTTAAAGATCTATGTGTTGTTGAATTTGTTGACAGTGGTGAAAAAGCTTACAAACTCATTAACGAAAATGATTATGATTTGATTCTTATGGATATAAATCTAGGCAAAGGAATGAGCGGAACCGAGACTACAAAAGAAATTCGAAAGATTGAGAAGTATAAAAACATTCCGATTGTTGCTATAACAGGTTTTGCAATGCGCGGCGACAGAGAAGAGTTTCTAAAAGCAGGTTGCACACATTACCTTTCCAAACCGTTTTCCAGAGCAAAAATAATCAAGCTCATTAAACAAATATTCGCTAAGGAAGAAGTATAATCATTTAATATAGATAGACTTGATATTTACAAATTCTTTAATTCCGAAAGATGACAATTCCCTACCGTAGCCAGATTCTTTAATTCCCCCAAAAGGTAACCTCGGATCAGATTTTACAAATGCGTTTACAAAACAGCAGCCTGCCTGTAATTTTTCCTTTGCAATTTTTTCTCCTCTCTTAGTATCCTTAGTGAAAACAGCGGCACCTAAACCAAAAATTGTATCGTTGGCAACTTTAATTGCTTCATCCTCATCTTTTACTTTAATTATTGCAGCTACTGGTCCAAACAACTCTTCATCATAAGCTGGCATTCCTTTCGTTACATTAGACAAAACTGTTGGTGGATAATATGCCCCATTAATTTCTGGAATTTTTCCTCCTAAAAGTAGTTCGGCACCAAGTTTAATACTTTTTTCTACTTGCAGATGAAGTTCGTCTCTTAGAGGAACACTCGCTTGTGGTCCAATATAATTTGATTCATCAAAAGGATCACCCATCTTTTTGAATTTCATCTTATCAACAAAAAGTTTTACAAATGCATCATAAATCTCTTCAACCACGATGAATCTTTTTGCGGCGATGCAGCTTTGTCCGCCGTTTATTAAACGTGCAGTTACGCAGGTCTCTGCAGCCATTTCTAAATCAGTATCTTCGAGTATTACATAAGGATCACTTCCTCCAAGTTCCATAACGGTTTTTTTCAAAACTGAACCAGCAGTTTTAGCAACCGATTTACCTGCAGGCACGCTGCCTGTTAGAGTTACAGCTTTTATCTTAGAATTTTTTATAACTGTTTCCATCTCTGACGATGGAACTAAAATCGTTCTGAAAAGATTCTCAGGAAACCCTGCTTCTCTAAAAACTTCCTCAATTGCTAAAGCACAGCCGGAAACATTTGATGCGTGCTTTAATACTCCTGCGTTACCAGCCATCAACCCCGGCGCAGCAAACCTAAACACTTGCCAGAATGGAAAATTCCATGGCATAACTGCAAGTACAGCACCCAATGGTTGGAATGAAACAAAACTTTTAGAAGCATCTGTTTCAATCAATTCATCGCTTAAAAACTTCTCTGCATTCTTTGCATAATAATCACACACCCACGCGCATTTTTCTACTTCAGCTCTCGATTGAGCAATTGGCTTCCCCATCTCGAGAGTCATCAGCCTGGAATATTCTTCTTTCTTTTTTCTTAAAACATCTACCGCTTTGATCATTAATTTTGATCTATTGCTAAACGAAGTTTCTCTCCACTCCTCAAATGCATCGTTAGTCAGGTTTATAATGTTATTTACTTCGGAAATTTGCATTGGCGGGTAAGTTTTAAGAATCTGAAGGTTAGCAGGATTTATTGATTTAAGCATTATCTCTACTCGTAATATTTGAACTATTATTTTACTTTTTCAACTACAACTAATGTCATATCGTCAGAGTATTTTCCGTTCTTTGAAAATTTTATCACATCATCTAAAATCCCCAATGCTATTTCTTTTGTTGAAAGTTTACTCAACTCTTTTAGTTTAGATAAAAGACGAGCATCACCGTATGGGTCAAAGTTATTGTTAGCGGTTTCAGTAATTCCATCAGAGTAAAGAAGAAGAATATCACCCTTAGCAAAATTTATACTATCTATGTGGTATTTTGCATTCGGCGCGGGACCAAGCACCGGACCTGTCGGTTGAAGAAACTCAGCTTCACCTGATTTTGATTTCAAGAAAATGGGGGGATTATGTCCAGCATTTGCATAAAGGAATAAACCAGTGCGGTGAGTTGAAAGTTCTCCGTAAAATAGAGAAGCAAATTTATCATCCTCAAATATTCTATTCACAAGCTGGTTTAATTTTCGCATCAACGCGACAATTTTAATTTCGAAACCGCTAGCCATTCTTAAAGCACCTGCTATATACATTGCTTCTGCTGCTGCTCCAACTCCCTTGCTTGCAGCGTCTCCGATAGTTATACCTAATCTATCCTGTTCTTCACCGTGTTCCAGGTAATCAAAAAAATCACCTCCAATTATCTCTGCAGGATTCGTTATTCCGTATAATTCATAATCATGAAACTTGTATTCGTGTTCGGGAAGAATGCTCTTCTGAAGCTGGCGTGCCTTATCTATATCAGCCCGTAAAAGACTTGCACTTGCTGATGATCTTCTTTGCTTAATTTTAGATGTTAGAGCGGTAGCTATGATGTTCAGATTTATTCGAAATTCTTCATCTATTTTAGCAGTATTCAGTGCAAGCAGGTATTCGTAATAAAATTTATTTTTTATTTTTTTTCTGCCGCCAACACCTGAAGCTGAGTACTTGAAAATTCCTTTTTTACGAAGTGTACTTATGGTCTCTTTTCCCAAAATAGTTCTTTGCTTGGCGATTAAATCAAGCAAGGGATATCTATGGATATCAATCTGAAACTTGGTATCAATCTTTTCAATTTTTCCTGTTTGATATAAAAGACTATAAGTTTCTGTCTGTTCGCTGAGCTTCCAAATTCTCCCACCGGTTACATCAATATTTTCATTTCCCACTATTTCATTTACAGTAGTAATTAACATTTCTTCT
>JAPHUI010000007.1 GCA_026193755.1 Ignavibacteriaceae bacterium
TTGCAAGAGTAATAAGCGTAAATAAAAATAGAAAATATAAGATGAACGATAGTATAACAATCGCATTAAAACTTATCTTTCTTTTAGGTTTTACACTTCACAATATAGAAGAATCCATTTGGCTCTCTGAGTGGTCAAAGCACGCAAAAAAATTCCACGAACCGGTTGAGAGAAACCAATTTATTTTCGCAGTTATAATTGTTACCATAATCGGATATCTTGTTACCGTTGCAGAAATTATTGATAATACTACCGGAAGTGTTTTCAGTTATATATATCTTGGCTTTTTAGGGATGATGGGATTAAACACAATACTTCCACACCTCGCTGCAACAATTCTATTAAAAAAATATGCACCGGGATTGATAACTGCTCTTTTATTAAACCTTCCATTATCAATAATAATTATTGCACGATATATCGCTGCAGGAATAGATGTTTATTATTTGATATTGGCCATAGTGGCTTTTACAGTTATCACACTTTCCTTATTAAACCCTTTGTTTAAACTTGGGGACAAATTGATTAGATATTAAATGGTATTAATGATATCACAATGAACAACCTTGAAAAACTCGGCTTCAAAAACTGGTTCAAGAATGAAGTTGATTTATCTAAATTATTTTGGAAATAAAAGGAGAGATTCAAATGAAATACTTATTTATATTGTTAAAGACGTTTCTCATCTTATTAACCCTATCCAGTTTTTCATTTGGTCAGGAATTAAACCCCTATGATATTTCAATAGATCGTGAAAACATAATTCTTAAGGGAAAATTCTATGTTGTAGGGGAAGATGGATTATTTCCCACTGTAATTTTATTGCAGGGTTTTCCTGGAAATGAAAAAGATGTTCTTGGCATTGGAGCAAAACTAACTCTTGTTGGAATAAATGTGTTAACCTTCAATTATAGCGGTACAAATAAAAGTGAGGGGGAATTTAATTTCGATAATTCGCAAAAAGATATCGAAGCAGCATTCAAATTCATCCACAAATCTGAGAACGTTCAAAAATACAAGATAGACACAACTCGAGTTATATTAGGCGGATATAGTTATGGAGGCGGAATGGCTTTAACCTATGCGGCAAATCATCCAGAAATAACAGATGTATTTTCAATTGCCGGCACAGATCACGGTGAATTCTTTAGAGAGTATGCTCGGAATCTAGAAATGAAGAAAATGATAGATGAAATGTTTGACGAATTATCTGTGCCAACAGGAACTGTAAGATTTAAGAAAGGAGGACTACCTAAGGAAATAATTAAAAATGGTAAAATAGAATTAAACCCTATTTATGACTTAAGGAAAAGCGCTCCGTTACTGACGGGGAAAAACATTTTACTCATTGGAGGATGGGAAGATATTAATGTCACTATTGATGATCATTTATTACCACTCTATCGAGCGCTAAAAAATGAAAAGATTGAGAATGTTGAGTTTATTGTTTACCATACAAATCATTCTTTTAAGAATGTGAGAGATGATTTAACAAATACAATATATAATTGGATAGTAAATAAAGATTAAGAAGCCATAACTAACTAAATATGAACAATATTGAAAAACTCGGCTTCGATAATTGGTTTAAAGATAAAGTTGATTTATCTAAAACCGATTTTAACATTGTAAGAATAATAAGCGTAAACAAAAACAGCTTTGTTGTTTCCAACGGTGTAAAAGATATTTATGCAGAGGTAACAGGAAAGTTTTTGTTTAATTCAGAGGACTCGCTTGATCTGCCTGCCGTCGGTGATTGGGTTTATGCACAGTTGTTTGATGATGACGAGCTTGCAATTATTCACGAAATCCTTCCACGCAAAACATTATTAAAAAGAAAAGCATCCGGCAAAAAAGTTGAGTTCCAGCTTATCGCTGCCAACATAGATACAGCAATCATTATGCAGTCACTCGATTCCAACTTCAACTTGCGAAGACTCGAGCGTTATCTTGTAATGATAAACGAAGGCAAAATAACTCCGATTATATTCTTAAGTAAAAGCGATCTTATCAGTGCTACAGAAATTGAGCAGAAGAAAAATGATATTCGTAAAATCCTGCCTAAAGTTGCCATCGTAGCTTTCAGCAACAACAGCACTAGCGATATAGAAAATATTAAAACTTTCTTTACTCCTTTTAAAACTTACTGCCTGCTTGGTTCATCGGGAGTTGGCAAAACAACATTGCTGAATAATTTGATTAACCAGGAGCTTTACAAAACACAACCAATAAGAGAAAAAGACGGAAGAGGAAAACACACTACGACTCGCCGCGAACTCATCATTCTGGAAAACGGAACGATAATAATCGACAACCCGGGAATGCGTGAACTCGGAGTAATCTCTAATGAGTCCGGTCTCGGTGATACGTTCAACGAAATTGATGATCTTGCAGATCAGTGCAAATACAAAGACTGCACACATACAGTCGAAGTCGGCTGTGCTGTGCTTGAAGCAGTTAAAAAAGGAGAAATTACTGAAGAAAGATATAACAACTACCTAAAGATTTTAAAAGAGTCAAAGTACAATGAAATGTCCTATGTTGAAAAGCGAAAGAAGGATAAAAAGTGGGGTAAGTTCTTTCGTTCAACAATGAAGGATGTAAAGAAAATTAAAGGCAGATAATAACCCATCTGTTTCACACATTAAAAAGATTTTCTCACAACACTACTACTAATTACTATATTTGAATGAATTTTTTCCTCACACAAGTTGTTATTATTCAGTAAAATTATGACAAACAAAGAAAAGGATTTTGATTTAATATGTTAAAAAAAATATTATCTCCCGGTAATTATGATAAAAAAGTGAACATAGCATTGCTGTTTTTGAGAGTAGCATCCGGAGCTTTTATGCTAACACACGGAATTCCTAAATTATCCAGATTACTCTCTGGCGATCCAATAACGTTTTCAGATCCGATTGGGCTAGGTGTTACAATGTCGTTTGTACTTGTAGTATTTGCCGAATTTTTATGCTCAATATTTTTAATTTTTGGAATCACTACACGTTTTGCAGTTATTCCATTAATTATCACAATGCTCGTTGCTGGATTTATTGCACAGGCCGATAATCCATTTGCTGCAAAAGAGAAAGTATTTTTATTCCTTACGATGTTTATCACAGTATTAATTACCGGAGCCGGAAAGTTTTCAGTTGACAATTTGATCTACAAAAAATTTTCTCTGTAAGACTTATTTAAATCTGGTGAAAAGTTAATCAGATTTCAACAATCAATAACTCTTGGTAAGTCTAACTAATATCATAATTTAGCTTTCTTTATAATCTTGATGGTTTGAGCATTAAATTCAAGTATTAACGAAGTGCAGAAGTAGTGTGCCGGGAGAGAGTAAGGAAAGGACTTATATCAGTTAAACGGGCCTCCTTATTATTTTTATCTAATATTAGATAATAAATTTTCCTATATTATTTAAAGTATTATGCAATTAACAAATGAACTTTTAAATAAAGGTCGCCAATCTCTTTCCATTGGTGAATGGGAAAAAGCCAAAGATTTTCTCATCGATGCTCTGAAAAAAGAAGAATCACCTGAAGTGTACGAAGAACTCGGTTGGGCATGCTGGTGGTTAAATGATGCTTCGGGAGTTTTTGAAAATCGTACTAAAGCTTTCAACCTTTATCTTTTAAAAGATGATAAGCTTGGTGCCGTTCGTAATGCTTGCGGGATGGGTGTTGATTATATTGAATTCAAAGGTGAGTTTGCTGTTGCAAGCGGCTGGTTCAAGCGGGCAGAAAATTTACTTGAAGGATTACCACTTTCATCTGAGCTATGTATGTTTAAAATACTGAAGGCCAGATGGACGTTTCAGGTTGATAAAAATTCGGCGCTTGCCTTTAAGCTGCTCGATGAAAGTTTACAGATGAGCAAGTCGTTAAAAAATATTGACGGCGAAATGCTCTCAGAAGCCTTGAAGGGATTTATACTTGTTGTTGAAGGAAATATTACTGAAGGAATGCCGTTACTTGACGATGCAACATTACTCGCTATAAATTCTGATCAAAGCGATATAAAATTTACAACTATAACCTGCTGCTACCTGATTGATGCCTGCGAACGAATAAGAGATTATGAACGGGCAACTCAATGGTGCAACAAAGTTAAAGAACTCTGCAAACGCTGGCGATACAAAGCAATGTTTGCAAACTGCAGAATGAAACATGCCGGGTTATTAATATGGAAAGGGGATTGGAACGAAGCCGAAGAAGAACTCCTCTCGGCTGCGAATGAACTGCAAGAGTTCAGACCAATCCAGGTAAGTGCTTGCACTGTTAGGCTTGCAGATCTAAAACGGAGACAGGGAAAATGGAATGAGGCTGAAGAGCTTTTAAGCCAAGTAGAATCACATCCACTTAAACAATTGTTTTCTGCCTTCCTTTATTTTGATCGTCAAGAGTATGAAAAAGCACTGGATATTGCTGAAAGATATTTGCGAAGATTTAGTCTAAGTGAAAAAGCGGAGAGAACGGTTGTATTAGAACTCCTGATAAAAATAAATATCAAACTAGGTAAACTGGAACAAGCACAAAGCTGGTTGAATGAATTAAAAGAGGCAGTAAGTTCAATTAATACCCTGCCTTTAAAAGCTGCTCTATTGAATGCTGAAGGAAATTTGAATTTCGCAAATAATAATTACGAAAAGGCTAAGCATAATATTGAAGATGCAATTGATATTTATGAAAAAATTAAATCCGCTTTTGAATCTGCACGGGCAAGAGCACTTCTTGCTGAAGTCTTGATCAAACTAAATAAATATGCCCAGGCAGAAGGTGAGCTGGATGCAGCGATGAATAAATTTAAAGATCTCGGTGCAACAAAAGATTTTGAAAAAACCAGACTCGCTCTTAAAAATTTGTACAAGAAAAATGCGGCAGACTCTAATAAAAACCAATTTGAATTTACCGGAAGAGAACTTGAAGTTTTAAGATTAATTGCTGAAGGTAAAAACAACGATGAAATAGCTGAAAAACTTTTTCTTAGTGTCCGAACAGTTGAAAAACATCTCACAAATATTTACAGTAAAGTGGGTGTTTCCGGAAAATCTGCTAGAGCTTATGTAGCCTCTTATGCAATAAAACATAATTTGATACTTACTTAAAGAAGTATTGTCATTCTGAGTCCTTGAAGGACGTAGAATCTCAAAACTAAATCCGTAGATTCTTCATTTCGCTTCGCTTCATTCAGAATGACGATCCAGATTTCCTGTCATTCTGAGCAAAAGCGAAGAATCTCAATCAGTCATCCCGAACTTAGCAAAGGTCATCCTGAATTCGTTTCAGGATCTGATTCATTTGTCATTCCCGTAAAAACAGGAGTCCAAATTCGTCATAAGATTCTCACTTCCGTGGGAATGATTATACTCTTTCAGCTGAATTACGTGCAAAGCCTGCGGTAAATACGTAGTACCTCTGATTTCTACCCACGATTTTTCTTCTATTTTCTAATCAGAAATTAATATGTTTTAATATTAACTAAGAGAGGCAATAAAATGAACAACAAACTCATTCCAGAAAAACACAAAGTAATCGTTATTGGTGCAGGACAGGCGGGATTATCTGCCGGCTATTTTCTCAAAAAAAATAATATTGATTTTCTCATTCTTGATGCAAGTGAACGAGTAGGGGATTCCTGGCGTAACCGTTGGGACTCGCTTCGTCTTTTTACTCCCGCAAAGTTTAGTAGTCTTGTAGGTATGCTTTTTCCTTCTGATCCAAATTATTTCCCAACAAAAGATGAAATGGGAGACTATTTAGAAAATTATGCAAACCATTTTCAACTGCCTGTAAGAAATAATATTAAGGTTGATACACTTTCAAGAGAAGGAAACAGATATTGTATATCATCAGGTGATCAACATTTTGAAGCAGAACATGTAGTAACTGCAATGTCAAATTATCAAATACCAAAAATTCCAAAATTTGCTAAGAATATTAATCCTGATATTGTTCAAATTCATTCCTTCGATTACCGAGATCCATCTCAATTGCAGGAAGGCTCAGTGCTTGTTGTTGGTGCGGGCAACTCTGGCTCAGAATTAGCACTTGAAGCTACAAAAAATAATCATGAAGTATGGCTATCGGGAAGAGACACAGGACACATCCCTTTCAACATTGAAGGTACGCTTGCAAAATTAATTATGGTGAGAATTGTAATACGCCTGATCTTTCACAGAATTCTTACCACCGGCACACCAATAGGAAGAAAAGTACGACCAAAAGTCAAATCTCAGGGTGGTCCTCTAATTAGGAATAAGCCGAAAGATTTTGTTACTCACGGAATTGAGCGCATTCCAAAAATTGTTGAGGTGAAAGACGGTCTTCCTGTTGATGAAAATCAACAAGTAATTGATGCTAAAAACATTATCTGGTGTACAGGATTTTATCCGGCTTATTCCTGGATTGATCTTCCAATCTTTAAAGACAGAGAACCGATGCAGGATCGTGGAGTAGTTAAAAATGAGCCGGGATTGTATTTCGTAGGAATGCATTTCCTTTATTCGTTATCATCTGCAATGATACACGGAGCCGAAAGAGATGCTGAACATATAGTTAGTACAATTCTTTCTCGTTTATAAAATCATAGTAGATAAGCTAAGAAACGATTTTTAAAGTTAACCTGAGTTCAAAGGAACTGTTAGTCCTCTATTTGATATGATAATAGTTAGTTTAGTCGTACTTTGAGATAAATTCCAGCTCCCTTAATGTATAGGTATGACAGCCTTTATAAATCATCGGGTCGGATCTAGAAGTCCATCTTCAACCAATTGATTTTTAACAGATACTGCTAACTCAGAAATTGTTTCCTGTATACCCTTCGGATTTACTGATGTGCTTTCTCCGTACCAAACGAGCTGATCATTTTTTAATGAATAAATTAATATCTCAAGATCTACATAAACATTCGTGTTTGAGTATACATATGGATCATACATATAATTCCATGCATAATTATAATATCCGCCAAAACTATAATAAGCTGAAGGATACATACCTGAAGAATAGTAGCTGGTTTTTTGATTTACATTTCTTACAGATAAAACAAGAGCTCCTTCCATTCCTCTTTCTTTAAGCTTCTGCTTTACTGCATCTATATCTGCCAGTTCTTCTTTGGTGATCATTTTGTACGAGGGAACAGCAATAGTATTCGGCATTTGACTCACAATTGCTTCTTCAACATCCCTTCGCATTTGCTCATCTTTTATCATCGCAAAAACTGCCATTGTTTGAAACTTTGCTGACTCTATTGTAACATCCGGATTTTTCCAGCTGTTTGAAATCTTATTTGATGAGCTGCAGCTAATTAATAAAAGTGTTAATGATAATATAAAAAAAATAGTACGCATAGTTCTTAAATTCCTTTTGTTGTTAGCGTGAAGTTACTTAAAAAATTTTAAAAGATTTCAGATTGTTAATTGCACTTTTAAATATCTTCTATTATGTTATAACATAAATGAATTTTGAATTTAAGAGGGTTCCCTGAATAAAATACAACCACCCGTTTATTTCTATATTGCTCTATTAGTTTCTGCCCTGCTTCATTTCTCGTTGCCAGTAACTATAGTTGTTAAATATCCTTTTAATTATATAGGATTTCTATTCTTTGTGATTGGGGGAATATTAAACATCTGGACAGATCAGCTATTCAAGAAAAATAAAACTACAGTTAAGCCTAACGAAAAACCTTCAACATTTATTCAGACAGGACCGTTCAAAATCTCCCGAAACCCAATGTATCTTGGTATGGCATTGATATTACTTGGAGCAGGATTTATTCTTGGTTCAATAACTTCATTCGTTGGTGCACCTCTTTTTATTGCTGCCATGGAAATGTTTTTTATTCCCAAGGAGGAAAAAAATTTACAGGAACAATTTGGTGAGGAATATGAAGCATACTGCAAAAAAATTCGACGCTGGATTTAGCATTTTCATTTTGAATAATTTCGATCAGCAATCCTCAAAAGAAATCTAAGTTCCTCCTTCGTCTAAATTTACACATTCTATACATGAGCAATTACACTTTAAATTGTTTGAACTTATTCTATCTTTAGTTTGTTCAACTTATAGCAGTTAACTAATTAACTAAAATAACTATTAGGAGGTTATAATGGCAGAAAAGAAAATAATTGCAGTTGTTGGTGCTACAGGTGCACAGGGTGGCGGCTTAGTCCGGGCGATTTTAAATGATAAGGATGGTGCTTTTGCAGCCCGTGCACTAACAAGAAATCCAAACTCAGACAAAGCAAAAGAATTAGCAAAAATGGGCGCTGAAGTAGTTGCTGCTGATTTAGATAACCTGGAAAGTCTTAAAAAAGCATTTACTGGTGCTTATGGAGTTTACGGAGTTACTAATTTCTGGGAACACTTTTCCCCCGAAAAGGAAATGGAACAGGCGAAGGCAATTGCTAAAGCATCCAAAGAAGCGAATGTAAAGCATGTTATCTGGTCATCACTTGACGATACACGTAAATGGATACCACTTAGTGATAACAGAATGCCTACACTTCAGGGAAAATATAAAGTCCCGCATTTTGACGCTAAAGGTGAATCAAATAAATTTTTTACCGAGTCTGGTGTGCCAACAACTATATTTAATACTGTTTTCTACTGGGAAAATTTTATCTACTTTGGACAGGGACCTAAAAAAGGACCGGATGGAAAAATTTCTATTTCATTGCCACTGGCAGATAAAAAGATGCCATCCATTGCGGTAGAAGATATTGGGAAATGTGCTCTAGCAATATTTAAAAACGGAGATAAATATATTGGTAAGACCGTTGGCATTGCAGGAGAACATTTAACGGGGAAACAATTTGCTGAAGCATTTTCTAAAGTGTTGGGCAAAGAAGTTTCATACAATGCGATTTCGGCTAACACTTACAGAGGCTTTGGTTTTCCCGGTGCAGATGACATGGGAAATATGTATCAGTTCAAAGCTGAATTCGAGAAAGACTACTGTCAATCACGTAGTGTTGAACTTGCAAAAACTTTGAACCCTTCTCTGCAGAATTTTACGACCTGGCTGGAAAAAAATAAAAACAAAATTCCTCTGGAATAACTAACCTTTAAAGCACGGCAACTTTATTATTACAGGTTGCCGTGTTTTTTTATTCACTTCAGTTTTTTATAACCCCAATTTATCATTTCAGATATACTGAATTAAAGTAGTAAAAAAATTACGTCACTAAGAAGTTAAATTCCCTGTGACCTTGTCATTATAAAATATTAATTGTTAATTTGTTAGCATATCCATTACAATTAATCAATCAAGGTTTAGAAATGAGTATCAGAAAAGATGGAACTATAAAAATTGCAGCGGCACAGGCATCTCCTGTTTTTCTAAACAGGGAAAAAACAGTTGAAAAAGCTTGTAAA
>JAPHUI010000470.1 GCA_026193755.1 Ignavibacteriaceae bacterium
ATCAATAATAGCAGCTATCCTATTATCTATCTGGAAAAACTTTCCAACAACAGATATTGGTAATACCTCCAGCATTTTATTAATGTATTCTTTCTGAAGACCAACTCCCCGCTCCTTAAGATCTATCGACTTGGTAATCAGATCTTTGCCAGTTTCCTCATCCATACCGTAATAGTGCATCATATAATCTTTAATAATATCAATTCTTTCATTAACCAGCTTATCGTATGCGGCATCATATTCATCATAAAGAGGCCAGAAAATTTTTGCCTGCTCATCCGTCAAAGTCAAATTATTAGCAACTATATTTCTTGATTCCGCTTGAATATCCTTTTTGAGCATCTCAACATATTCGGACTCGAAAGATTTTATTTGTGCAAAGCAGGATGCTGCAAAAAGTAATGCTGAGATAAAGATTAACTTTTTCATAATTGTTCCTTTTATTTTAATTAAAATAATTTATTTTGAATTTTTGTAACTACAACGGCAAACAGATTTCATAGACAAATTGGTACTAACAAATCAAGCTCTATTTAGTCAACAACTATCTCCATAATTCAAATTTTTCAAAAGTCTTTTATACATAATGCTATTTCGTTGGTGGATAATTTTCTAATATTCTGCTCACTGCATTATCGATAGCTTCTGTTCTTTCCTCCGGAGAGTTATTTTCACGGATAGCTCCGGTACCAGCACCCCTCCAGATAAGCTGATCAGATTTGCTATCAACTAAATCGAGTACTAATGTTGCTTCAGTATATGAACTAACATCAATGTTTCTTCCATTTGGATATCTTCTCCAATACGGTCCATAACTGTAACCCCAATCTGTTACTTTTATTTTGTCATTGGTACCGGCAAACGGATACAAAACTATATCTGCATTATTTTCCTCAGTAAGTAAAAATCCCTTGCTAACCATAACTTTCCTGACAGCATCAATAACTCTTCTTTTGATTAGCGGTGCATTTTCTAATGCGCTTCCATCTACAGTTCCCTCATGAACTGCAAAAGTTTTATATCCGCTGAAATCGGTAGCTGGATCGTAATCTGATGTAACTGAGATTGATGAACAAGCTGTAACGACGAGTAATAATCCAAACATAATTATTAATTTTATCATGTTGACTCCTGCGCTTTGTTTATTGTTTAATTCCATTATAAATATTTATTTTTTTATTCGGCAGATAGTTTAGTGTGTTATATTATAATTATTAAGTAACAAATGATTTGTTACTGTAACAATTTCTTTCTTTAATTGAATTTAGTTATAGTAACATTGACATTTAAAAAATCGTTGACAGATTACAAATACAGGTTTTTAGATTTGATCTCACAAAAGGGAGTTTTAAAAATGATAAATAAAAACAAGGCACTTATTGTATTATTTATTATAATAAATAATTTTCTATTATTTGCTTCAACTCCGCGGGATTCATCCAAAACAGATTCAGAGATTTATGATAATAAATTTCAGATGACACTCGGACTATTTCTACCAAGCATAAATTCCTCAGCCCAAATAAATAGAAAAACCGGTGGTATAGGAACCATTGTTAATCTGGAAGCTGCTTTCAATCTTCCAGAATCGCAGCAATTATTTCGCGCTAATGCTATTTTCAGGTTTAATAATAATCACTCGGTTGAAGGTTATTATTATGCTTTAAATAGATCTGGCCAAAACATTTCAAAAGATTCCATAGTTTTTGGTGACCTGGTCATAGGTATAAATTCCTCATTTACTTCTTTCTTTAAGGCAACCTTGTTCGGTGGTAAGTACAGATATTCAGTTGAAAATGATAAAAATATTGAAGCTGGTTTTTCAGCCGGGATAAGTTTTCTGTATATAGATATTGGTGCAGAAGTATTACTTCTTAATCAACAAGTAGGAAAAGAAGAATACAATGATCTTTTATTCCTTCCGGTGTTTGGTTTTTATAATCGTGTGAACATATATGAAGATTTAATTTTCCGAAGCAATGTAGATGCATTCGCGCTGAATATCGAAAGGTACAATGGAATTTTGGTGGATTTGTCTGTTTTACTTGAGTACCGATTCCTGCAAAGGTTTTCGCTTGGCTTATCTTATAATGCATATGCGTTGGATGTTAAATTTGACACAAAACAGAAAGGCGAAATAAAATACAATCATAGAGGATTTATGTTCTTCGGAAAGGTTTACTTTTAATTATTAACAAAGAATGTTTTCGAGTCCTTCACTCTATTCTCTAATAGTCAAAGAAATTATGGAGTTTTTTTTTTGAGCATGTATCTTAATATTACTAAAACTTCAAAAATATTTTGTATTGTATCATTTTTTCTACTGGCTAACTTTTATGCTTTAGCGCAGAAGACAGATGTTGTTGTGCTATTAAATGGCGATAAAATAACCGGTGAGATAAAATCGCTTCAAACAGGGCTTTTAAATTTTAAAACTGATGATATGGGGACAATTAATATAGAATGGATAAAAATTGATAATATCAGGACTAACAAAATTTTTGAGATAGAGCTTGTTGATGGAAGAACTTTCTATGGGACTATAGAGCCGGGTTCAATTGAAGGGACGTTGTTAGTTAAAGGCATTTCAACAGATACTAGATTGTTTATGAAATATATCGTTAAGATTACACGCATTAAAGAATCTTTCTGGGATATATTGAGCGGTTATGTACTGTTTGGTTTCAGCTTTACTAAAGCAAGTCAGATTGGACAGCTTAGTCTTGGAGTAAGTACTAATTACAGGACAAAAACCTATTATACAGAGTTGAATGCAAACTCAGTTATAACTACTACGAAGCGGGAACCTACATCAAGGAAAGAAGATATTTTCCTAACATACTATCGTCTTCTTGAGAAAAGATGGTTTTGGGCAGGATTAATTGGTGCAGAGGAAAATACTGAGTTAGGTTTGCAGCTGAGGACTTCGTTGGGCGGTGGCGCTGGATTAAATGTTATTCAAACAAATAAAAACCTGCTGAGCACTTTGGTAGGAGTATCTTTAAACAGGGAATGGTATACAGATTCTACGGAATCAAAAAACAATATTGAAGGATTGGTTACTGGAAATTATCAATTATTTATTTACGATCACCCCAAAATTAGTTTTCAAACGTCTGTTAAAATATTCCCCGGACTTACTAACTTTGGAAGAATTCGCTCCAGTTTAGATTCGTACCTGGACTGGGAAATATTCCTCGATTTTTACTGGGTTTTATCTTTTTATTTTACATACGATAATAAACCTGCATATACAGCTTCGAAAACTGATTACAGGTTTGAATTTTCTATTAAATATGAATTATAACATTTAAGGAAATAGTGATGAAAAATATAATTCAATTTTGTGTTTTAATTTTTTCAACATCATTGTTAGTGATAATCTATTCGTGCAGTGGTGCAAAAACCGAAATAATCGGAGAGTGGCAGGAAGAGAATTATCAAAAAGGAAACATTGATAAGGTTTTGATTCTTGGTATTTTCAATAAAGATAAACCATTGCTTAGAAGAAATTTTGAAAATGGAATGACCAATGCATTTATGGATGCCGGGATTTCAGCTATAACTTCAATGGACCATATGCCATATGATCAGGCTATCGATTCAACAACTTTTGAGAAATATTTTGAAGATCTTAATGTAGATGCAGTTATAGTCTCAAGGCTTGTAGGCATCGATCAATCCCGCAATTATAAAGCCGGATATCTTTACACAATTCCCTTTAATAATTACTATGGATTTTATGGTTACTATTACGCTGGTATTCAATATGCAAATTCATCCGGATATTTATCACAAAATGTAGTTGTGGTTCTTGAGACCAATATTTATGATGCTAAAGATAAAAAACTTATCTGGAGTGGAATATCAGAAACCGTGGATCCTCAAAAGGCTTCAGATGTAATTAAATCATTTGGCAATGAATTGGTTTCAAAATTAAAAAGTGATGGATATATTAAATAAAAAAATCATTTATTAATTAAATGTTATGAAAACTTTCTTACTCATAATTGCGCTAATAGTTTTTTTCAAATGAGTTCATTCGGCCAGCATGGTTTTGGAACAGAAGTAAACGGAAATATTGTTTTACCGATAGGGAAAAACGCTGATAATTTCTCTTTAGGTTTAGGTGGATTGGTGGGATTTTATTATGATCTAACTGAGAATTTCAGACTTGCTTTAGTTCTGGGATACATGCGAGTGAGCATTAATGAAGATAAAATCAACGGTGACTTTAACAGTGGTGGTCAACCAGGAAATATAAACGTAACGGGTGGTGTTGGCGCAATTCCCGCAATGTTGAGTTTAAGGCTAGTCTCCCCCGGATCCGGAATTCGCTTTTATGGATTGGTTGAAGGTGGTTTATACACTTCTAGAATTAATATAAAAGGTACTTATACTATAGGATCTCAGGTTACAAATGTTAATATATCAGAATTTAGAAGCGAACCGGCTATCATTTTTGGTGGTGGTATACTTTTCCCTTTAAACAAAGAATTGTCCTTGGATGTTAATATTCGATATCATTGGATACGGGATTCTCAATATCTTAGCTATGGTTCTGGAAACTCAATTGCCAATAGTAAGCTTTTGAGTCTGGGGATTGGAGCAAATTGGTTTTTTCTCCTTAACGGAGAATAAATAAGCAGTTATTTACTAACCACAAATAAATAAAAAAAAATATTCTGAATAATCACCTTACTAATTGGTTAAAAAGGAATAACTTAAAACGATGTTTAATTATTCAGGTTTAATTATTTGTACTTTAGTCGGTATTTTTAAAAAATGAATGCAGCCGATAAAGTTTTTTAAATAAGTCACATTTCTTTTGCGGTGAGATTAAATTTTTAACCCGGCTTTCTTCAATCCTTCAATAATTTTCTCCACCAACTCATCTTCCTTGACATACCTACTAATTAGGTACCTTGCTTTACTTTCAAAATCGGGTTTTAGAACTTTCAAATTTGCGATTTGTACTTCGGCATCCGATCTGCGACCAAGTTGTCCAAGTGTTGCAGCCCGTAACATTGGTCCCCAGAATAACCCAGGGATATCATATTTAATAGCCTCTTCGTAAGCTTTTTCAAATTCATTTAACCTGTAATAATAAACTGTGGTTGCACCGTAGTACCAGGAAGGAAAACCCATGTTCTGTTTCATTGCTTTGTCTAGCAGTTGCTTGCCCTTTTCCCATTCTCCATAGAGAGAAAGAAAGAAACCAATTGCTCCAATCCTGAATGGGGAATTAGGATTAAGATCGAGAGCTTTTTCAATTTCAATTAAAAATTTCTCTTTTTGGTTCAGAACAAAAAATCTCCAGGCATGAACAATGCGTACAAGTTGGTCCTGTGGTTCAAGCTCTATGGCTTTGTCGGAAAGTTCAACAAGTTTTTCTAAGGCGTTAGTACTATCCGGTAAGTCTAATTC
>JAPHUI010000196.1 GCA_026193755.1 Ignavibacteriaceae bacterium
AGAAACTTTCTAAACATGCACTTGAAGATTTAATAGATCTTGAAGTGGAAGTGATCTTGAATCAAAAAGTTACCGGGATAAATGAAAACGGCGTTAATGTAGGCGAAAGGTTTATTGAGTCAAAAAATATTTTATGGGCAGCGGGAAATCAGGCTTCACCGTTAATAATAACTCTTGATACTGAAACTGATAGAACAGGTAGAGCAATAGTTAACAATGACTTGAGCATAAAAGATGATGAAAATATTTTCGTAATTGGTGATGCAGCTGCAGTTAATTCTGACCATCCGACAGGCAGGGATGATAAGAACGAACAGCTTCCTGCAATAGCACCTGTTGCAATTCAGCAGGGAAGATTTGTTGCCGGAATTATTGGTCGAGATTCGGATGGAAAGTTACGTGGTAAATTTAAATATAAAGACAGGGGAATAATGACGACCATCGGGAAAGCTAAAGCAGTTGCTGAGATAAAAGGTTTAAAGCTAACCGGATTAATTGCCTGGTTAACGTGGTCATTTGTTCACATTTTATTTTTAATCAGCTTCCGTAATAAAATTCGCGTTATGTCAGAATGGATATGGCACTATCTAACAAACCGCCCAGGGATAAGACTTATTGTTAAGTACACAAAAGGTGATAATGGTAATTAATTATCATAATTATTTCAATTATTTTTTGGCGTTTACTGAGACTTGTAAAAACCCTTTATTAATTCTAATTTTGAGCGTCTGCATAAAAGAAAGATACAGCACTTCTTTTATTACCTGCTTTATCTGTTTTTTAAAAAGACAAGTGTTTGGCTTTTTAACAATAAAAGCCCTAAAAATTTTTATTTATTTTTTCAAGGAGTCTAAAATGAATATTTACGTGGGCAACTTATCCCCCGAAGTAAAAGAAGAAGATCTTAATGAGCTTTTTTCCCAGCACGGGAAGGTGAGCAGCGCTAAAGTAATTCGCGACATGTTCACACAGGAATCCAGGGGATTTGGATTTGTTGAAATGCCGGCGCAGGCAGAAGCGATGAAAGCAATTGAAACCCTGAACACATTTGACCTTAAGGGCAAAAAATTAGTTGTTAATGAAGCCCGTCCACCCAGAGAAAAGAGAGGCGGCGGTGGTCGCGGTGGTGGTGGCGGAAGAAGGTAGTAAATTTTAATATATGATTAAGATTAAGCCGCACAGTGTTGCGGCTTTTTTAATCTTCTTTTGTTTCTTCAAAACCTACCACTTTGTATAAATCTGTTCGCCGGTCAAGCCAGTTCCTCACTGTACCATTTTGCTTTGTTCTTCTGAGAAGATCCAGATCTACGTCGGCTACAACAACAGTTTCAATATTTGGTTGACACTCGCCGGCTATCCCGTCTCTTGAAAATGGAAAATCCGAAGGAGTAAAAATTCCTGACTGAGCATAGTTGATATCCATATTTTCAATGAAAGGTATATTACCAACGCTGCCTGAAGTAACTACAAAAACCTGGTTCTCAATTGCTCTTGCTTGTGAACAATACCTTACTCGAAGGTAACCATGCCGTTCATCCGTACAGAATGGTACGAAAATAATGCTTGCGCCTCGTTCAGTTGAGACTCTTGCTAACTCAGGAAATTCAACATCGTAACAAATTTGTATCGAGATTTTACCGCGGTCGGTCGAAAATATTTTCAATTCGTTGCCGGGTCTTGTACCCCACCATCTTTGTTCGTTAGGGGTTATGTGAATTTTATATTGCTTCTCGAACTCTCCATCTCGTTTAAATAGATAAGAAATGTTATAAAGATCACCGTCTTCTTCAGTGTAATGCGAACCGGCAATTATATTAACAGCATATTTAAGAGCAAGATGCTGAAAATGATCAATGTAATCCTTTGTAAATTCAGAAAGCTTTCTTACAGTTACTCCCGGTCTTCCCTGCGGAATAAAAGAGAGAAGCTGCAGAGTAAAAATTTCGGGAAATATAGCGAAGTCAGATTTATAGCCTGAAGCAACATCAACAAAGAATTCTGTATGCATTGCGAATTCATCAAAGGATTTTATTGGTCGCATCTTGTATTGAACAGTGCAGATGCGCACAGGGTGCGATGAAACAACTCTTTCTGCTGGTTTTGGAGAGTAGTAAAGGTTCACCCATTCTAACAGTATTGCATAACCCTTCGACTCATCGTCTGAAGCAAGATAATCGGTTATTATTCTTTTAAGTACGAACCCATTTGCAATCTGAAAAGTTAGAACAGGATCGTATAATTTTTTGCTCATTACCTTTTCAACGTACTGGTGAACCGTAAGCTTGTCAGCGTGTTTACCATAGTTAGGCACTCTACCCCCGATGACTATACGTTTAAGGTTTAAATTTCTGGTTAAATCTTTTCTTGCTTGGTAAAGACGTCTTCCTATTTTCATACTTCTGTATTCGGGGTCTACCATAATTTCAATTCCGTAAAGAGTATCACCTTCCGGATCGTGATTTGTAATCATTCCTCTGTCCGAAATATCACTCCATGAATGTGAATCAGCATATTCATCAAATTCAATTATTAGGGAGCTTGAAGAACCGATAAGCTTTCCTTTATATTCTATACAGATTTGCCCTGCCTGGAAGTGCTTTAGCTGGCTTTCCACTTGTTCTTTTGACCACGTTTTCATTCCCGGAAAACATTTTAATTGCAGTTCAACAAGCTGATCGTAATCTTCCATTTCAAGCGGTCGAACAATCATTTGAAGAGATTTCTTAGATTTTTCTTTAGCCATAAATATTCCTTAAATATCTTTAGATAAAATAGTGAATTGAACAATCATTTTGTACGCAAATTGCCGTATTTTTATTTATATAACGATTTCTTTTCGAAAATCAAATTATCTTGTTAATATTTTTTTTCGCACTAAAAACAATAATTGACTTATTCTTTCAAAGTAAAAATACATAGGTAACTCATATTTATTAATTGTAAATCAACATAAATAAATTTTCTTTAAGTTTACTCAAGTAAAAATATTTTAGGAGAAAATATGAAGCAATTACTGGTCCTTTCACTGGTTCTTTTAAGTTTTATCGCAGCTTGTTCAGTTCTGACATTGCAACCAGCAAATTTTTCCTGGCCCCTCGAATCTGTTCTTCCGATAGATGAAAAAGGAAATGTAACTGAAGACAGATATTCAATTGAGTTCAATACGGCAGGATTATTTTACGAGGAATTTCAGGATTCGCTGGCTTACAAAGGGAAGGAATTAAGAGTGATAAGGGATAATCAGGGGTTATATTTTATTACAGCATCAAACTTTAAAAACGTTTATATCTTTAGGGCAGATGAAGGTAAAATGGTGCTTAATAATAAAATATTTATTTCCGAGTTTGGTTTACAAACCCCGGCATTTAACCAGAGAAATCCTTATATAGAATTAGTTGATGGGAATAACAAAATGAATCTTACCAGCAAAGGAATTGAAGGAGGTGCAAAATGAAACGCACTTATTTAATTAATTTATTTATTCTCTTTCTGCTTTTCGGATTTGTTAATTTGCTTCGGGCACAATCTGACCGGGAGATAGTGGATAACTTCAATAAAGAATATTCTGAAATTGAGCAGGCAATAAAAAATGCAACTTCACTCGAAGAGCTTAATGTTGTTCTTAACAAAATAAATAACTTAAAACAAAACTACGCGCCGCACAAAGATCTTCTTGACAGAAGTCTTTATCCGGATAAGTATGATAAATCAATAGAGAAATTGAATAAAGCTTATTTATTACGACAAGGAGATTTTGCAACAATCGATGTTCTGCAAACTCAGGTCGAGGAGCTTAATCAGCAGGTTGAATTTCTTAATGCAAGAAACAACGAGCTGCTTCTACAGGTGCGTACTTTAGAAGCGCAAACGCAAAAGGATGCAAAGACTATAAAGAAACTTCAAAACCTTGTTGCAGAGCTTCAGTCTTCAATAAGAGAAAGAGACAACCTTGTGTTGAGTATGGTTGACAGCCTGATGCCTCCCATTATGCGGGAAAAAGAAAATCTCACCGCTGAAGATAAAAATAAGGTTTTAACCGAAGAGCAAAAGAATAATGTTCTTAATAATGTTAAGACAACGATAAGGGATAACATCAGGTTTATGCAGGTAACATCGCTAAAACCTGCTGACCTTAATTCAATCCGTGAGCAGCAAAAAGATTTTGCAACCAAATGGCAAAAGGTAGGAGTAAAGCTGGTTGAAGTTTATGCCGAGGATGGAAAAAAGACGGAAGAGCTGAAACAGATTGAAGAGTTATTTGATGATTGGTACGCTGCAGTAGCAAGAGAAGCCTGGGATTCTATTAATGAGGAATTCTCACTTAATGGGATTGAGTTGAGAAGCTTTAAAAACGGGCAGGAGTTTACAAATTCAGTTGAGATGTTTATTGGTGATGAGCTGAAAAATCTTGGTATAAAGAGTGATGAAGAATCGAAAAGAGTTTACGCCAACTTTGCTGACAGCACCTGGTTTGCAGTTGTTGAACCGGTATGGATGAACTATCTGATTGAAAACAAATTGCTCACCGATGTAAATAAAAACAAGATTGAAGGTAAAATTGCAGAGTGGAAGAGCGCACTTTTTCCTTCACGTTGGTGGATTTATTTGCTAATTGCCGTTGTGGTAATTGCTGGCGGATCTTTCTTCTTTATGAGAAGAAGAAAACCAAATGTTGCTACGAGTGAGCCGATGAAAGAATAAAGCAGCAATTAAAAAACATTATTAAGCCCCGCCCGGCAGTTGTCGGATTCGGGGCTTTTTTAATTTACATCTTCATCTGGTTTTACTTTTTAATTCCTTTAAGCTGTATCCTCTATCCGCCTAGGCCAATAGGTGATAGGGCCTGTAAGATGAATGATTTAGATGTTACGCAACTTTTAATATGTCGGTTGATATTTCCCTTTTATAATAAAATAATTTTCAGGTAGTGATAGAAAAGTTTTCGTTGTATCATAAATCCAGTTGTATTTATAATCAGTTAATTCTTGAGGAATATTTTCACCAAATGGTTCAAGAACAGGAAATATTATTTCTGAAATTCTGTGTTCATACGTGAAACCAGGTCTATTGTCAAATTTACCATCTGGAACTGGAGCTCCATTCTCGGCTAATTTATCAAACCCAAACAGTTCTAATAATCTCACATTATTAATTGAATTTGTTTCAGTGCCATCTACTTTTTTCAAATAAATATCAAGATCAATATCTGTTGCTTCACCGAAATTTGGATTAAGCTGATAAATATTTTTCATTTTTAATTTCCAGGCTGTTTTATATAATGGCTGGAGAAACTTTGGTTTGACGAGTTTTAAAACAGCTACTGTATCATGATTGTGAATTAAGTCAGTAGAAAACTCACCATAATATAAATTTCCCTGTTGCCCTTGTGTTTTATAAGCAACAGCAACAATATCCTGATCATGTAAGGCGAACAGAAAAGTAATGTATCCTGTTTCAGGATGAAATAAATAATCTCTACCTTCGCTTAAAAGTTCGAAGCGACCCGCTTCTTCTTCTCCTGCAATTGGGTCAGAATTATATCTTAATGAATCCGGGTACTTGCTTGCTGCTGAGCGTGGAGGTAAATTTATGTATGCAAAGCCCAAAATTGAACGTTGACTTAATATATTTATTGCCTTATAAACTTCTATATCTTGCACATAATATTCCGTTAAAACAATTGCTGGAATATTTCCATAATATAAATTGAACAAATTCAATTCTGAGGAAGTATCCGCATAGACTTCATCAATAAAATAATTGTTATCGGTGTATTCCAGGAAGTTCATCTCAAAATCAATTCGATTATCGGTTGGAGTTGAACAAGGAACGCAATTTTCTTCATTGCATCCAGTTAAAAATGGTATTAAAAGCAGGAGAGAAATTAATCCCGTTTTCATAGCGCACCTTTCTTTTTTAGTTATGAAAAGAAAAGGTAAAAAATTAAAAGAGATTACCCCATTCGTTAATTAATATGCGACGCTTAATTATGCTACGCACAAATGTTAATAAAAGAATCTATAGATGCAACATCTAAACCCGCCCGTCTCGCTCTCGCCTCTGGCTTTCCCAGGCAAGCTGCCCAAGCCAATAGGTGATAATAATACAGCAATCACCTGCGCATATAAATTAATTTTCTATAATAAACTTCAGGATTATTCTTAAAGAATTCAATTAAAATCTTAAAATCTTTCAAAATTTAATTAAAAGGTTGTCACTCCTGCCCCGTTTTAGCGGTTGTTGTACTGTGACAGAAGAATTTTTACTTCTTCAATTTCAGCATCATCGCTGCAGAAATTAATCCAAACGCAAGACATCCCATCCACAAATAAAAAGGACCAAATAATTCCAGCGCTTCAGCACCGAGCCAGGGACCAACCATAAACGCAAAGCTGAAAGCCATCTGGAAAAATCCCATATACTCACCGCGTTGTTTTGGTGGTGCTATTTTCGCAACATACTCACCTGATGAGGGGAAGAAAATCATTTCACCGAAAGTCCAAACCACAATTAGAAAAACAATTGGAGGAATTGTATTGGTAAATGCCATCAAACCAAAACCAACCCCGCATAGAAGTGCACCAAGTGCAAGCGATTTTCTATCATCCCAGTTCCGCATTGCATCGTTTAAAGGGACCTCAATAAAAATTATTAAAACTGTGTTAACTGCTGTTAAAAATCCAAAGACGGCAGTTGTGTAGCCTAGTTCAGTAACGAGGAAAAGAGGTAAAGCACCGATGTGCTGGAAGAATACGATTTCAACAGGAATAAGGGCCAGCAGAAAATAGAGCAATCGTTTATCCTTTAACACATTCACTTTTTTGTGAACATCGCTTTCTTCGTTTTCAACATTTTCTGAAGCAGGATGTTTTTCCCACGGAGAAAAAATCAGGAAGACTCCGGCAGCCAGTGCGGTAACTCCATCAACATAAAATAAAAGGTGGAAATTAATTGTGCTTAAAATTCCCCCAACTACCGGACCGATACTCATTCCTAAATTTATTGCAAGCCTGTTTAATGCGAAGGCAGTCTTTCTTCTTTCAGGCAAAATCTCGCTTGAAATAAAAGACATACTTGCCGGGCGAAAAGCTTCATTCAAAACAGCCCAAACAAAAGTAAGAAATAAAAATCCTGTAAAGTTTGTAACTGCTGAGTATAAAAAAAGAAATGCACCTGTAGAGAGCAGAGAAGCGACCATTAATTTTAACGAGCCAAGCCTATCGCTTAACTTTCCTGAGAAAGGTGAAGAAAGTAATGCGCCGATTCCATAAAATCCCAGAACGAGTCCCGCATCGCCAGTAGATACTTTTAGTTCCTGTTTTGCGTAAAGGGCAACAAATGGTAATACCATCGTGCCGGCTCTATTGATAAGAGTAGCAATGGAAAGTATCCAGATATTTTTCGGAATATTTTTTAATCCGCTATAAGGATTTTTCAAATGAATACTACTTCTGATGTTAATTGAACAAGAATTGGTTATTGAAGTTTTATCACAAATAAGTTGTGTAATGCCATTCCCGTGAAAACGGGAATCTAGTACTTTAATGGAAAATGGATTCCCACTTACGTGGGAATTACAACCCTACAAAAATAAGTCCAAAAACAAACTTCTCTAACCGGTAATTTTATGATTCTTAACTCAAAATTAACATTATCTTAATCATTACTTAACCTCGACCAGTTAATTTTCTACCGGTAAACAACAATTTAAAGGAAAACCAAAATGGACGAAACAATAAGATTTTTTATAGGAATAGCTTTATTTCTAGCCGTAGTTACATTCGAGTGGTTAAAAAATAGAGGTAGTAAAAGAGCCTGATAGACTTTAACAATTTATTTAGCCCGGCTACCCTTCTAAAACTTAAATCTTATTTTATGCCATAGGCATTGATTCCCATAATTACCTATTTTTCAATTCGGAAAATATTCTTATCTCATACTGAATACTTTAATGGATAATAATTTGAACAACAAAGCCTGGGTTGTTTCTGCAGATATGGGCTATGGACATCAGCGCGCAGTATATCCGCTGCGGGATATAGCAGAAGAAGGAATAATTACAGTCGGTTCTTCGGAAGCTGTTTCAAAATCGGAAAAGAAACTCTGGAAACGACTACTAAACGCTTACGAATTTTTTTCCCGTGCAAAAGGGTTTCCGGTAATTGGTCCTCCTCTTTTTTCTATGCTTGACTCGCTTATGCGTATTCCTTCTTTTTACCCAATGAGGAATTTATCAAACAGCACTTTCCAGGTAAACCTTCTTGAGTCATTGATTGAAAAAGGTTTGTGTAAAGGAATGCTTGATAAAACTTCAACAAAAATTCTTCCGCTGGTAACTTCCTTTTATGCATCAGCAATTGCGGCGGATAAAAATGGATTCAATAAGATTTATTGTATAATTTGTGACGCAGATATCAATCGTGTCTGGGTTGCAAAGCAGCCTTGGGAGAGCAGGATTGAATATTTTGCGCCCTGCGGTAAAGCTGCACAAAGATTAAAAGCTTACGGCGTTCCCGAAGAAAGAATCCATCTTACAGGTTTTCCTCTTCCAACAGAACTTCTTGGTGATGAAAACCTTTCTGTGTTGAAAAAAGATCTTGCACAAAGATTATTTTATCTTGATCCCAAAGGAAAGTTCTGGGCAAGGCACGGAAGGAATGTGGAATATTTTTTAGGAAAAGAAAACTGTGTTTTCAGGAATGAAAGAAAGTTAACGATTACTTATGCAGTAGGTGGTGCTGGTGCGCAGAGAGAAATTGGTGGAATGATAGCAAAGAGCTTAATGGAAAAACTTAAAGCGGGTGAAATAAAATTAAATCTGGTTGCGGGAATAAGGAAGGATGTTTACGATTATTTTGAGTCTGTTAAGAAAGATATTGATCCTGATGGTAATAGTATAAATATCATTTATGCAAAATCGTTGCAAGAATATTTTGATCTCTTCAATCAATTTTTGCACGACAGTGACATACTTTGGACAAAGCCCAGCGAGCTTTCTTTCTACTGTGCTTTGGGCTTACCGATAATTATGAGTCCGGTGATTGGCTCACAGGAAAGGTTTAACAGGAAGTGGCTTCGCGAAGTTCAGGCTGCAGTTAAACAGGAAAAGCCCGAATACACAGATCAATGGTTGAACGATTTGCTAAACAGGGGAACGCTGGCTGAATCTGCGTGGGATGGATTTCTAAAAGCGAGGAAGCTGGGCACATTTAAAATTAAACAAGTTCTAAAAAACGGGTTTCTTGAAAAACAAACTGACCCGGTATTAAGATAAACGTGATGAGTGAAAAGAAAAAATATCTGTTTGTATACTTAAAGACGGGCGGAGGACATCTTGCCCCTGCGCGAGCAATCTTTAATTATATGAATAAGCATTTTTCCGACACCGCCGAACCTAAATTAATATATGGATTTGAAAAAACTCCGCGCTGGGTACAATTCATAATAGAAGACGGATACAGAATGCTTCAATACACAGGCAAATGGTTTTTCGAATTTCTGTACGCAATAAACAAAATCCCGCTTGTTGCCAGGGTTACCTGTAATCTTATTGCACCCTTTATGAAGAAATATCTGGAAGAAGTGATATTGAAGGAACAACCTGATAAAATAGTTATCTTCCATTTTTTCTGTATTATCCCGGTTTTCAAAATCTTAAGGAAAAACAAATTATCTATACCTGTACAAACGGTTATCACTGATCCATTTACTCCACACCCGATGTGGTTCCTGGAAAAGAGGCAGGACTTTATTGTTTTCAGTAAAGATCTGGAAGAGAAAATAATTAAAATGAAAAAAAATTATCCCGTAAAGAATTTTCCTTTTGTGATTGACGATAAATTTTCGACATCTCTTTCATCCGATAAAATTATTTCAGTTAAGAAGAGATTCGAATATGATCCGGCTAAAAAGATGATTCTTATTCTTGGCGGTGGAGATGGTATACCAAAAGGGGAGAGAATATTGGAGAAGATTCTTGAAGCACAAATAAATACTGAAATAGGAATAGTCTGTGGAAAGAATGAAGTGTTGCAAAAGGGCATTGAGAATTTGAAGAAAAGATACAAAGCTGACCATTTGAAGATTTATAGCTATGTTGATTTTATTTACGAACTGATTAATATTTCCAATGTCGTAATAACAAAATGTGGTGCTTCAACAATTATGGAAATATTGAACCTGAAGAAAGTGCCGGTTGTAAATGATTACATCTGGGAACAGGAACAGGGAAATGTTGATTACCTCATAGATAAAAAGCTGGGTATCTATGAGCCAAAAATTGAAAAGCTTCCAGGGATAGTTAAAAAACTACTTGAAGATGAACAGTTTTATTTGAGCTATAAAGAAAATATCCTAAAAGAAAAAATTAATAACGGAGTAAAAGAGCTTTCTGAATATATACGAAATTGATGATACTTTTTTGAAATTATTTAACGGAGAAGAGAAATGAGACGGAGTTTTAAGCTTGCATCAATAATTATTTTAATATCTGCCGGTTCTTTTTTATTACATGCACAGGGCTTCAATCTTTACAACACTGAAGAAAAATTAATTCCTTCAACTATTGTGGAAGATACTTTTCACATTTTCATAAGCGTGCCCGACAACTACAACACTACTGATAAATCATACCCGGTTCTTTACGTTTTAGATGGAGATGTTGCTTATGGGATGGCTGCAAGCATTGCTCGTTATTTACAGATTGGTGAAAATATTCCTAAGCTAATAGTGGTAGGAATTGGCTACGGTTCTATTGATCAATCGGCAGGGAATAAACGCAAGAGAGACTACAGACCAACTGCTGTGGGCGGGGCTGAAAATTTTTTATCTTTCCTGAAAAATCAATTAATTCCTTATATCGATTCCAATTACCGGACGATTCCCGGGGATAGAACAATTAATGGCTATTCAATCGGAGGACTTTTTGCATTATATACACTTTTCACACAACCCGAAACATTCAGCCGTTACATTATCGGTAGTCCCTACCTGACATGGGAGAATGGAATAATCTATGACTATGAAGAAAATTCTCCAGAAAAAATTGGAGATAAAGAAATAAATCTTTTTATTTCTGTCGGAAGCGAGGAATCAGATAAAAAATATTTTAACCCTATAGACGAGATTGTTACTAAAATACAGAAGAGAAACTATTCGGGATTACAAATCGAAACTAAAGTATTCGATGGCTCGACCCATCTTATGGGTCCTCCCGAAGCTTTGACTCACGGATTAATATCTGTATTTGGGAAATAATAGAAAACGTATTAGTAATTTAAACTATATTGCTCACTCTCCTTGGGAGAGGGTTGGGTAGAGGCTTCTAATGATGTTCACCCCACATTTTTTCTCCGGCGGTTATTCTGAGCTTGAGATAATTATCCTTTGGAGGTAGAGGACAAGTTGCAAACCTCGTAAAAACGCAAGGTGGATTGTAAGCCCGGTTAAAATCTAAAATTACAATTCCGTTTGAATCCGGTTTATCAGTATAAAGAAATCTTCCGGCACCGTAAGTTTCGTTTCCGCTTGTCTCGTCTGCGAAAATAAACCATATCCTGTTGCCTCCCGCATCTAAAGCATCCATTCTATAAGTTTGGTTGTCTTTTCTAAATACGACCGCACCGGGAGAATTTTCTTCTTCCGAGGTTCCGATAATATCCGGTATTGTTATTTTTTTAGGAGGATCAAACTTCTCAAACTTTGCTTCTATTCTCCAATCGACATTAACAGGAAATCTTTCTATATCTCTGAATGTTTTGAGAAGACGTGCATTGAGGTCACGCAATCGGATGGCGTATCCTTTTACTCGTTTTATTATGTACCATCTCAGTGAACCAAGCGCTAGAATGGTTGGCTCTTCTGTATGATCATCCTTCAATATCATTTCATTAACAGGCTTGTTATTATTTAAAACAGAAACACCGGGTAAAACATTAATCTTAACTGTTGAATCTTTAAGAAAAAGTGATCCGATGTGTTCAGGTCCGGAAGGAAAAATTATATCGTTATCTTTAGCTGAACCGAATTTGTTCTCACCATCTTTCAACCAGAATAGTCCAACAAGATTAAGCCATCCGGTTTCTTCTTTCAGTCTGGAAATTCTTTTTTGATGCCATTCGTTTACTTCATTAATGTATTCCGGAGTTCCTTTTTGTTCGAAGGTTTCATTTTTACAGGAATAAATTGAAAGTAATGTTATGAGTGCAACGGAGAAGAATAATATTTTTTTCATTTGTGAATTCTGATTGTTTATAGTGATACGTAAAATTACCTTATCACAAAGGAAAGTTCAAATGAAGGAATAAGTA
>JAPHUI010000270.1 GCA_026193755.1 Ignavibacteriaceae bacterium
CCTGCTTCCTGTGGTCATGATCTGTAATTTTAGACAATAGCTTTTCTGCAGGACCAAGAATCAACATAAGGGGTGTACGAAATTCGTGTGATATATTTGCGTAAAAGCTGGATTTCATCTGGTCGATCTCTTCAAGTTTTTTTGCATGTTCATGCTCAAGCTGCAATTGATGTCTTAACCTCTGTCGGTTAAGGTAAAACCTTGTTGAACCGGTGAATATTAAAGTAAATACAAAACCATAAAGAATATAAGACCACCAGGTAGCCCACCATGGAGAATTAATAATAATTTTAAGAGAGGTACCATTTGCATTCCAGACCCCATCACTATTTGATCCTTTTACTCTTAATGTATATTCACCGGGATCCAGATTTGTATAAGTTATATTCCTATGGTTGGCATCAGTGTAAAACCAATTTTTATCAAACCCCTCAAGAAAGTATGCATACTTGTTCTTTGAAGGGCTATGAAAATCCAACGCTGTAAGTTCAAAAGAAATTATATTATCGTCGTGATTTAATTCAATTAGTTTTGTTTCAGTAATGGATTTTTCAAGGATTGTGCGCTCCCATAAAGAATCATAACCAATACTTACAGCCTTATGCAAAACCTGAAAGTCAGTTATAGCAATCTTTGGTGGATAAGGATTTTCCTTGATCAGGTCCGGATTGATGACATTAAAACCATTAACACCTCCAAAATACATTTCACCATTCGAAGATTTAAAACTTGCCCATTGATTAAAATCATTCCCCTGCAAACCATCCTTTGAATCATAATTTCTGAAGGATTTATTTTTAATGTTGAACTTAGAAATTCCTTTGCCGGTACTAATCCAAAGATTGCCCTTACCATCATTCAGAACACCCCAAACTAAATCGTTCGCTAATCCGTCCTTCTCTCTGTAATGTTCGAATCGCTTTTTAGGTTTATCAAACCTGTTTAATCCTCCGCCACCGGTACCTATCCATAAAATACCGTTTTCGTCCTGGCAGATGGACGATATAATATTACTGCTTAAACTTCCCAATGGGTTTTTAGGATCGTACTTGTAGTATGTAAAGTCATCTGTGTTCCTGTTATACATCATCAAACCGCCGCCGTTAGTTCCAATCCATAAATTCCCGGATTTGTCCTCATAAAAACAGTAAACCATTTTGGAGCTTATCGATTTAGGATTTTCGGGATCGTTTTGGTAGTGAAGAAATGTATTACTTTTTCTTTTCAACCTATCCATACCGCTTCCGGCAGTTCCAATCCACAAATCCCCATAGCTGTCGCAAAAAACATGCGATATTGCATTATTGCTAATACTATTTGGATCATCAGGATCGTGTTTATAGTGTTGAAATTTATTCGTTCTTCTGTCAAGTCTGTTCAAACCTTCTTGATCATTGCTTATCCACAGAAAACCTTCTATATCCTCACAAACAGAAGAAACATAATCACCAGCTATACTGGAAGGATCATCCGGATTGTGCTGATAGTGAGTAAACTTATTATTCTTTTCATCAATCCTGTTTAAACCACCTGCGTCTGTACCGACCCAGAGAATACCCTGTTTATCCTTATAAATCGAAAATACTGCATCAGCACTCAGGCTGTTGCTGTTGTTCGGGTCATGAGAGTACGTAATAAATTTTTCTTTCAGCTTATCATATTTATTCAGACCGCCGTTCCAGGTTCCAAACCACATTATACCGGTACGGTCTTCATAGATCGAGAAGATACCATCATCATCTAAACTTTTCGGTTCATTATAATCTTTTTTGTATGATTTGAATGTTTCATTTGTCCGATTGAATAAGTTTAAACCACCACTGAAGTTTCCAATCCAGAGCAAGTTATCGCTGTCCTCGTACACAACCCATACATTACTGTCACTGGTGCCATTCGGATTTTCAGGATCATATTTATAACGTGTAAACTTTTCTTCGGAAGGATTTAGTTTATTCAAACCAGCGTCACGTGTACCAACCCATAGATTACCCAGATAATCCTCGCAGATTGTTGCGATTAAATTTCCACTGATACTTTCAGGATCGTCAGGCGAGTTTTTATAAACTTCAAATTTATTTTTCTCTTTCACAAATTTATTAAGTCCATTGTGGGCAGTGCCGCACCATAAAATTCCCTTCTTATCTATATAAAGTGAATATATCGAATTATCGCTTATACAGTTAGGATCATTCGGGTCATGCTTGTAGTGTAGAAATGTTTCATTTTCAGGATTGAAATAATCCAATCCGCTGCCTTCAGTGCCAATCCAAAGATTTCCGGCTTCATCAAAACATAATGATAGTATTCCGTCTGAACTTATACCGGAGGGATTTTCAGGGTTGTAACGGTAATGTTTAAATTTTTCCTTATGCCGAATAAATTTATTAAGACCGCCAGCCCAGGTGCCGATCCAGAGGTCTCCATTCTTATCCTCGCAAATAGCTCTTATTTTATTATCACTAATGCTCGTGGTGTCTTCGGTTGAGTTTTTATAAACTATAAATTTATAACCATCGTATCGGTTCAGACCATCGTAAGTACCGATCCAGAGAAAACCTCTGCTGTCCTGAAAAATAACGAGTACTGTATTTGCAGAAAGTCCTTCTTCAGTAGTTATATGTTCGAATTGGATATTTCTCTTTTGTGCGAAAGAGAGAAAGCAAAGAACTACAATGGCTGAGACCATTTTTATATTAATATTCAACCTTACCATTTCCAATGGTTAAATTAATTTTATTAGAACCTTAGTAATCACCTATAAAAAAAACTAATCCCTTAGAGTCAAATACAACCTTCGATTATGCAACTATAATCAAGCTGCTGAATTAATTATTATTTTCGGCGGTACATCCGGAGGTGTTTTATAAGTGTTATCTGATGTAGATACAATCACAGTGTATCCGAGACCACCCGATGGAGTGTCCACATCTTTTGCAGTTGGCGTAAGTCCCGCACTATCGATACTGACATCATAGATTAAAACTGATTTAACTGTATTAAAATAATCCTTTGCTAAATTTGAGATGCTCGGGACTGGAATTATTACAGTATATAAGTTGTCATCTCCAGCCTCGAATACTATTTGATCATCTTTTTTAATCGATACGGGGTCTTGGCTGATTTGGATGGTACTCCCAGTTAGACTTAGTCTAACTTTCTTTACTTCTGCCATTTTTGCCTCCTTTAAAATTGTTATTAAAAGATTTTTCTAATCCCCTCTTTAAAAATTCCGGTTGAAAAAAATTACAATAGATTTCTTTGCAGATATGAATATCAGGTAAGAATGCTTCCGGAGATAGATCTAAAACAAAAGTTCGTTTCATCATACGCCTCCTTCAGACAAATCAAGGAAAATATAATTCGAATGTATCTATCATTCTAATTGCCCTCAATTGTGAAATAGCTTCAGCCACAATTTGCAAAACCAAAATCAAAGAAGCAAGAAAAATATGCTTTGCACTGTGCACTCTTGTTGATTAGCAATGAGTTGGAAAAATTTACCTGATACTTATATTATCTGTCAAAGAACTCGAATAGTAGGGACACAATATATTGTGTCCCTACAATGTGATTGTTATTTCAACAAAATCATCTTCTTCGTGCTTATAAATTCTCCAGCATTTAATTGATAGAAATACACTCCGCTGGGCAGATTTGCTGCATTCCAGGTTAACTCATAAGTGCCAACAGATTTTTCTTCATCTATTAAAGTTGCAATTTCGTTTCCAAGTATATCAAATACTTTTATCACAACTTTTGATTGAGTCGAAATTGAGTATCTGAAAGTTGTACTAGAATTAAAGGGATTAGGATAGTTTTGATGTAAAGCAAAATCTAATTCAGTTATGCTTGTTTGCTCCACTGGTGTATTAGGTCCGTATTCTATAGCAGCTTGTGCATTAGCCAAGAGATCTTCTAAAGATGTTCCTGCAACAAACGCTATTACTACACTTAATGTGTCGCCTGCAGGGAAGGAATAAGGACCCAGACAGGCATATATTCTGTAGTCTGCATCTGTTACTATGGTATCTAAAACCGTGGTAGTCATATAGTGATAAACATCCCATCGACTCCAGGCGAGAGAATCTGTTATCATTCC
>JAPHUI010000114.1 GCA_026193755.1 Ignavibacteriaceae bacterium
AAAAGAATTTGAAATTACAAAGATCGATACAGTTAAAGTCGAAGATATAAAATATCTTGAAAATGATTCCTTCCCATTTACGAAAAGCACTATACCACCTGAACCTTTCATATCAGGTGTAACCGAGCCTTTAATTGCAATAGGAACAGCAGCAGTTGTGGTAGCACTCTTCTTTATTATCAGGAGTAAGTGATCTATTTTACCTTTGAAGCCAAACCAATTTTAGTTAATATTACCGTTGAATTTTATGAAATTACAGCATTTATGATAAAATATATTATAGCTTTTAGCGGTTTGTTATTACTTCTATGGGGATGCAGTTCGTCAAATAATTTTGTTGATTTGCAGCCGGATGAAAGACTTAAAGCCGCAATAAGTTTATATGAAGATGAGGATTATCAGGAAGCAGCAACTGAATTTGAGGCAATTATGCTTCAGTATCCCGGTAATAGTGTTGTTGATGATGCTCAATATTATTCAGGAATGTGCAGGTATCAGCGGGGAGAATACATTCTTGCAGCTTATGAATTCAGTAAACTGATAAAAAATATGCCTGCAAGTGAATTTGTTTCCGATGCACAGTTTATGCTGGCAGAATGTTACTACGAACTTTCACCGAATTATACTCTTGATCAAAAGTATACTAAAAAAGCAATTGATGAATACCAGGCATTCGTTGATTTCTTTCCTTTAAATGAAAAAGTATCGGATGCCGAAAACAAGATTAATGAGTTGAACGATAAGCTCGCTCATAAAGAATATTCTATTGCGGTTATATATGAAAAGATGAATTATTACAATGCTGCTTTAAAGTATTTTGATGGGGTTGTTGAAGTATATCACGATACACCATATGCACCAATGGCGATGTATCGTAAAATAAAGCTTTTAATGGATAGGGAGAGAGAAGATGAAGCGCTTACTGAGATGAAGAAATTTATTCGTCTCTATCCCAATGATGAAGAGATTGGAGAAATTCAGAAATTGAAAGACTCACTCGAAGGAAAACTGAAAGGAAGCTATTCTTCTAACTAATGACTGCCCGGAAAGTAACTGATTCACAAGTAACTATGACAGAGCTTGTATTACCCAACCATGCAAATCAGTTGGGAACGCTCTTTGGGGGACAGTTGATGTTCTGGATAGATATTTGTGCTTCGCTTAGTGCCGGAAAGCATAATGGAAGAACTTGTGTAACAGCTTCTGTGGACAAAGTAGATTTTCATCATCCTATCAAACTTGGCGATGCAGTTACACTTCTGTCTTCAGTTAACAGAGTTTTTAACACTTCATTGGAAGTAGGGGTAAAAGTTTTCGCACAATCTTTTAGAGAGAACATAGTAAAACATACGAATTCGGCTTACCTGACATTTGTTTGTGTTGATGAGGAGGGTAAACCGGTAAAAGCTGTTGATGCTTTACCAGAAACAAATGAACAGAAAAGAAGATTTAATGAGGCACTTATCAGGAGAGAAAACCGGCTCAAAAGCCGGTCGCATCATAATTAGCTGCGTTCTCTTATTTATATTTTATTCTACTCAAATTTTAAGTCAAATTCCGATTAATGGTTTTTGCTCATTAAAATCTTTTACGTTGCCAAAGGATTATAAAGATGTAATCCCTGCCGATCTGAATTTTGATAAAAATGAAGAACTTATTTTATACACTCCTACATCAAAAAAGATTGCAATCCTATCAGGTATGCCTGGAGATGGTACTAATCTTAAAGAGTTTCAAGCAAATTCTGAAATATCACAGTTAAAAGAATTAAAAGGTAAAGGGGACAGTACTAAATATTTTGTTACAATAGAGCGAAAGCTGAGAAAGATTTCTTTATTATCAATATCTATGGATTTAATAGAAGATAGACTGGGGGAGATTACTTTTGATTCTTATCCGGAAAAAATCTGTACGGGTGATGTTGATTTAAACGGAAAGGAAGAGATTCTGGTCTTCGGAAGCGGTTTTGATGGCTTGTCAATTCTTTTCAGATCCGGGAAAAATTTTGGAGAAAAAAAAATAGTAACCGGTACAAGTTTTAGCGACGCTATTTTCATTGATTTAAACAGTGATGGTTATCCGGACATATTAGCATTTAATATTCTGGAAAACTCACTACAGTTTTATTTTAATAATACTAATGGAGATTTCAGGTTAAGGCGTTCCATCAATTTTCCAGAGAGAATAAATCTGTTAAAGACCGTAGATTATAATAAAGATGGTTTTCAGGATATAGTTTATTCTGTTAACGACCGTGTTGAAATTCTATTTGGAGATTTTCAATCTTCTTACGATGTGAAGACTTCAATCCAATTAGATGAAGTACCTGCCAGAATTCAATTCGGAGATTTTAATAACGATAAAATCATTGATATGGCAATTGCAGGATATCTGGGCAAATTAATTATTTTCTTCGGAAAAGAAGGTAGCAGTTTCTACGATGGGATTAACTATCTAAAAAGCTCATCTATTAGTTCATTTACAAAATATAAATCCGGCAATTCAGAAAATATTGCCTGCCTTTTTGAATCCGGAGAAATCAAGTTTATAAATATACTTAATGAAATAGGAAGTGAATCTAAAATTGTTCCTTCTATTCAGGTTGGTGCAGTTAAGAAATTCAATTATGACAACGATGATTTTCCGGATATAAGTTTTATTGACGAGGGTGATAATTCTCTAAAACTTTTCTTAAATAGCAAAGAAGGAATTCCCTCAGTTTATTATTCATTCCTTCTTGTAGATAATCATAAAGAAATTATTGTAGATGAATTTTTTAAAAGGAGAAAAATATTTTATTGTTATTCCAAAGGAACACCTTTGTTGGAAGTGTTCAGATATAATTTTTACACAAATAAGCTGAACCGGAAACAACTGTATGCACCCGGCGAGATTCTGGATGTGTCTATACAGCGAATAGACAGCACACTCGTAAATGTTTTTTTGGTATATAATAAAGAATCAAAAATGTACTGGGGTAAATTTGAAAATCGGGACTTAAGTGTAACCTTTAAAGAATATCCTTTTGTTGATAGAAATGTAACATTGGCAAAAATACTTGTAAATAATAATCCAAAAATTTATTATTGGAAATCTGAAGGTGGTTCTTTCCAGTTTAAAATGGCAGAGGCTAAACCAGGTCCAAATGAATACACAAATTATTTTCAGGTAAATCAATCTGATAGTTTGAGCATTAATCTGTATGGTGCGGATTATTTTAACAATGAATATCCATCATTGGTAAGCATAGTTCAGAGTAAAAGTGACAGCTATTCTCTGGTTTTATCAGCAGATAAATTAAGCACCAATACCTCATTATTCAGTAATCCGCCAAAGTACATAAAAAAATTTGGAAGGGGATTTTTCGGAGCAACATCCATCAGGCGTATCATTAATTTTACATTAAATGCAGAAGGTGATGCTTATATTTACACACTGGTTTACAGTGAAAAGCAAAAAACATATCTTCTAAGAAAAATGCTTGAAGCTAAAAACGTTTCTGATTATTTTTTCGCAAGACTTGATCAGAAAAATTATTATCTTATTTATTCAAACAAAAACGATGGTAGCCTATCAATATCTTCATTAAAAAAATAGAATACTTTACTGGGATACTTGCTTTGAGTCTTCTTTTTGTGATTCAGATCCATCCACAGGAATTAAGTAAGCATCTGCTTGATTCACTGTACACAAAGTTTCTGCAAATCAGAGCGCCGGAATTACTTGCACAACCTGAGCAGGCAGAAGAAATATCTCCGGGGGATAGGAAATGCGGTTTTGGTTTTGCTAATCAGATTAAACTTAATTTCAATTTTTTTTCTCAGGAACAAAAAAACATTTTAAAACCATTGGTGGAAAGGCCAACACTTCCGAACAGTATCGTAAGTCCTAAACAATATTTCAGAATTCACTATACTAATACAGGTGCAGATGCAATAGCTTACGATGTTAATTTACTCGCTCAGGCTCTTGATTCTTCTTACTATTTTGAAATCGAATATCTGGGTTATCCACCTCCTCCGTCTGATGGTTCAGAAGGTGGTGATGATAAATATGATGTCTATGTTTTAAACCTTGGTAATCTGTATGGGCAGACATGGAGCGAGACTAATGTCGGTATATCAAGTTGGACGAGCTACATTGAAATGGATAATGACTTTCCCTGGTATTCTAATGCTGTCCCACCTAAACAACCAATTGATGCAGCCAGAGTAACGGTAGCACACGAATTCCATCATTCAATCCAGTTTGGTAGTTACGCTCCAGTGGAGGGAGTGAGCTACAGATCATCGGATACATATTTTTATGAACTCACTTCAACATCGATGGAAGAGTTTGTTTTCGATGATGTAAATGATTATTACGCATATATGCATTCATATTTTAATAGTACTTACTATACCTTTCCCAATCATATCGGATATGATATGGCAATCTGGAATATTTATCTTGTCCAAAATTATGATTTCGAAATTTTAAAAAGACAGTGGGAATTGATGCCGGATCAGAGAGCAATTCTCGCAATTGGATATTCAATTTTAGAAAGAAGTTCTACTTTTGCACGTGAATACAACAGATTTGGAATCTGGACGTATTATACTGGGTATAGAGCTATTCCAAACAGTCCATACTTTGATGAGGCGGCTTTTTATCCCGTGGTTAAACCGTTAACAAAAATACAATTTAATAATTCTTATCCTCCGATAAACGTGGAAGCTGAGCCAACATCGAATAATTTTATCCAATTCAATATCACTACGAATGGAGATACTTTATATTCAATTGTTACTAATGGAAATATAAGCGCATCTACTTTGTCACCCAGCACAACGTTCAGTTTTGCATATACGTTATTTGCAGATGTTAATACTGGTGAAAGAAAGTTGACCGATGATTATTCTGCAAATTTTGAAGTTAGTAACCCAAGCTGGTGGTCCGTATCAGAAATTCTGAATGGCTTATTAGTTCGTGAAGATTCGACAATTATTCCAGGGGCTAATATTGTGGAAAGTTTTGTTTTCCCGAATCCTTATAAGTATCAGGGAGATCTCTCAATTTCTATTGAGGGAAAACAGGGAGAAGACTTAGATTTAAATGTTTACTCGGCCGACTTAAAATTGGTCTTTAGTTCTCAAAATCCTGCTACTCTTTTAATAAATAATACTATTGGAATTAAATGGGATGGTAGAGACAATGCTGGCAAAAAACTTGCTTCAGGTGTTTACATTTATGCAATAAAGAAAGGTGAGGATGTAATAAAAGGTAAAGTCGTAATTTTCAATGAATAGTTTCTCGATCCAATCTCAAAATCTGTCCAAGTTCTTTGGAAGAAGATTAATTTTTAAGGATATCAATTTTACCTGGAAGGATAATGGCATATTTGGAATTTCCGGTCCCAACGGTTCCGGTAAATCGACACTTGTTAAAATAATTGCAGGACTTATCGCTCCCACTTCGGGAAAAATAATTCATAAAAATTCCGACGGAGAAATTATTCCGGAAAAACTTCACAATCATATAGGTTTTGTTTCGCCTTACCTTGTTCTCTATGAAGAGTTTTCAGCCTGGGAGAATCTTAAAATATTTGCAAAGATTCGTGGGGTTCCTTTCAATAAAGAGAAGGTATTATACTATTTAAGCCAATTCCTTTTAGATAATAGAAAGGATGATCTTGTTAAAACGTATTCATCAGGAATGAAACAGAGATTAAAATTTGCGTTTGCATTAATGCATTCACCTGATGTTTTAATTTTTGACGAACCTACTTCTAATCTCGACGAAGAAGGAAAAAAAGTCGTTTACAAAATAATTCTTGAAGAAGGCAAAAACCGAATAGTTATTGTTGCATCAAATGAGATGAAAGATCTTGAATTATGCCAGGAAGTTTTATTTTTGGAAAAATATAAATGATAGCGAAAGCATACGCATTATTTAAAAAAGATTTCAGTTCAGAATTAAGAACACGTTATGCAATTAATTCTCTTGCAATGTTCATTATTGTTGCAATCAGTGTTATTCTTTTTTCAATCGGGAATGAAACAATTAATGAAAGCCTAACCGGCGGTC
>JAPHUI010000300.1 GCA_026193755.1 Ignavibacteriaceae bacterium
TAACCCTTGGCTTATTATAAAACTTCGTCCTATCGAAAAATCTGCCGGACCAATCGGTGTATCAAATGAAATAGCTCCGCCAATTCCATGCCTCAGATCTTTAAATCTAATCTGCTCTTGTACATCCCATGTAGTGCCAAGATCATACCTGAACCATGCATAAGTATCAAAAAATATTTTGAAAGGGAGTTTATATTGATATAAAAGTGAGGTCAGAAAAATCTGCCTCCCCCTGAATTCGTTTTCATAAGCCCCAAAAAAAGAATACAGTCCGCCCATCGTAAACTGCTCACTAAGCGGAAGGGTTTTATCACCAAATCCAACCTGTACCCGGGGTGATACAACATGTTGCGCAGCAAACTTATAATAATATTTCAAATCTGCGCTAACAAGCAAGTATCCTTCTCCGCTACCCAGAAAACTTTGTGCTGTTTCATAAAAACCGTTGAAGTAAAGCCCGTCTTCGGGGTAAGGATATATATTCTGATTATCTACAATTGCACTGATTTTCAGACCTAAAATTTTAGTTTTATACGGTGTTTTTACTTCGCCTTCTTTATTTTTAACCTCATCGAATTGGTACTTTCCCGTAAAAATCATTTTCCCAAACTTCTCAAGCTGCGTTCCTAAAGAAAGTGATGCGCCATAAAAAATCTGTCTGTACCTGCCAATCTTATTGCTTGTAAAAGTGTTCCCTGTTTCAGACACCTCAATGTTATAAACATTTATATCGTTAAATTTATAATACGCACTTAGCTTATACGTAAAATAACTATCGAGAATTCTGTATGCTATATGTTCAAGAATATATGCCCGGTTGCTCGCTCCACCAAAAAGGAAAAGTCCGAGTTCCGTTCCACTTCCCCAAATATTAACATCTCTGAGATCAATGCCCATCTGTGCATTGTACGTATTGTCAACTAAAAAGCCAAGCTTTAACAAGCTGGAAATTCTTTCTTTAACAAAAAGATCAATTGTTGCTCCGCTTTTAATTGGCTCTACCACTAAGAGTATCTCTTCAAAAAGCCCTGTTGCCCGAAGGTTTTGTAAGCCCTCTTCAATATCAGAATACAACAGTCTGTCTCCCGCCTTTATATTAAACTCTCTTTCAATAACTGTTTCGCTAGTCTCACTATTAATGTTTATACCGGATATTGTCCCGGCCCTAAACTCCAGAGTTAATTTGCCAGTTTCCTGATTGAAGTGGTAGCGGTGAAGAGTATATAAAACAAAACCTTTTTTCTTATACAAGGTGATTAATTTTCTAACCGCATCAAAAATAATTTTTCCATCGAATGGTTTTCCTGTAAGTGAACTTAAAAGTAAATTATTTTGTAAGGTGTCTGTTGTAACGTCCGATAATATTTCAACCGACTTTATTTGCGGCTTAAGTGTATATTCAAATTTAATTTCGGTAGAATCGTCATCTGTTTTAAGCGAAACATTTAATGAATCATATCTACCGGTATTATAAAGCTTTAACATATCATTATAGAGTTCAAAACTGGAAACGGAATCCATTGACTGATACTTTGTTAAATATGGAAACACATACTCTTCAGAATTCCTATCAAACTTAACATTTCGAACCCAGAATTCTTTAACACTAAACTTTTTAACAACTAATGAGTCCAGCTGAGATTTAATTTTTGGAACAATACGTTTGGTGTAATTGTATCCCGCCATGATTAACGAATCAATGTTGGTAAAATCGGTTGATGACCACTTTTCAATTTGGGGTTCTAGAACAATATTTGCTTTTGACAGCTCAATCTTTTCGAGCTTTTTCATTGGAATGCTTACGGTTTGATCGGCTACGTTCCAAGGCAATTCCAGATCATCTTCGCTTCTTAATTTACTTGTTGTATTAGCTGCAATCACATAATCCACGCCCATCTCTAATACGGCACTTACAGGAATATTTGAAACCAATCCCCCATCAACCAGAATTAATGAGTCAATAGTTACCGGAGAAAGCAAGAATGTAACGCTTGAACTTGCCCGCATCGCCCTTGCGAGCGACCCGTGTGAGAGAACTATCTGTTTGCCGTTTACTAGGTTTGTACAAACTGCTCTGTACTTGATAAGAAGGTCATCGAAACTTTTACCCGGAATTACTGGTGCGTCTAAACATAATAATGTCAAATAATTCGAGAGTCTTAATCCCTCATTAAAGGAAGTGGGAATGACTGGGCTGAACCCGTTCAGCCTAAGCGTAAAAAGCGAACGGTCCTCACTTATTTTCTGGTCAACAAAAAGCTCTCTTCTTTCTGAAGTATTATTTATTGAAAGCAGTCTGTTCCAGTCTGTATTAATAACAATCGAATCCATTTCCTTTACAGAGTAGCCAGATGCATAGGCTCCGCCTATAATACTGCCAATGCTGGTTCCGGCTATGGCGCTTACTTTAATTCCTGCCTCTTCGAGCGCTTTAATAATCCCAATTTGTGCCAACCCCCGGGCACCACCACCGCTTAAGGAAAGCCCTATTATCGGTTCGCTGGCCGGAATTTTTTGTTCAAGTCCGTAAGGTAGTTTAACAGTTTTTGTTTTTAGCGGGATTAAAATTTTTCCCTGTGCACTTATGTGTGAACCATGCAGCAGAAAAAACGCAACCAATATTTTCTTAAATAAGTTCACACTTCAAAATTATGAAAAGGTATTTAAAGAAGATGTGTTTCCGGACGGTAAATTATATATTTAATTACTTTCGGCCTTTTTGTTGGACTTTTGATTGCTGTTCTGCTGCATCCATCATTCGCTGCATAAAACCCTTCTTTCTTTTTGAGGGATCAACCGGTACAAGCGCAACATCGCTTTGCTTGTGATTTATATAATATTGCTGCCCGATAGAGAACACATTAAACATAAAGTAGTACAGGTTTAATCCGGATGGAAAAGTCATAAAAAGAATTGTAAGCATTACTGGCATCATGTAAACCAATGCTTGCTGTTTCGGATCTTTAACAGTCATTTTCTGTTGAAAAAAAGTTGTTACGCCCATCAGCAGGGCTAGCCCGCTTATTTCCTGTATTCCAAAAAGTGGTAATTTAAATCCCAGATTATAAATCACGTCGGGAGCTGAAAGGTCATTAATCCAAAAGAGGAATGGTTGCTGACGAAGCTCGATGGCTGCCTGAAACAATCCCCACAATGCTATAAAAATTGGCATCTGAAGCAACATTGGGAAGCATCCGCCCGCGGGATTTATTCCATATGTTTGGTACAGCTTCATTGTTTCTTTTTGTACTTTTTGCTGGTCTTCTTTAAACTTTTCTTTTAACTCAGCGATCTTGGGTTGAAGAAGCTGCATCTTTTTCATCGATTGATAACTTTTACGCGTCAAGGGATAGACTATAATCTTAATAATTAATGAAAAGACTATGATTACAAAGCCGTAGTTGGGTATAAAAAGATGAAGAAAGTTGAAGAGCGGCAATAACAAATATTCGGCAATGGGCCTGACGACAAACTTCAATCCGAAGAAGGATCCAAAATCAACAAGCGCTGTTAGTTTGTGGCTTATAACTTTCAACCGATCATAATCTATAGGACCAATATAAAGTGTGAATGATTTTTTTTCATAATCGGATCCTTTAAAGGGCATAATAAATCTTGTGCTGTACAATTCATTTTTGCCATAATCTTTTGTCGGAAAGGTCTCTCCCTCAATATATGCCCCTTCAACCTGACCAGGATCAGATGGAATCATAATAGTGGCAAAATACTTGTTCCTGACAGCTAACCAGTCTACCCGCCCATTGTATTCTTTGCTGATTTTTTCACCATCTCCCGGGGCGTCAACAACTACCTTTTCGTCGCCGTAATAAACGTCCGCATTTGCATAATTTGCTTCGTTGGTGCTGTTCTTTTCAACAAACCTGAGCCCGGATTCCCACATGACATCATAAGTGTTGTCCGCTATTAAACCGTTAAATCCTATAAACTCTATATCGCTTTTTATTAGATAGGTCTGCGCATTAAAAACATATTTTTTAACAATCGCTCTTGACTTGTCTAATTGTAACTTGAATATAATTTCTAACGTGTCTTTCCCTGATATTGAATATTTACTTTTAGGAGGAGCATTAAATCTGAAGTTTTTTGTGTTTATCGCTTTTCCTTCTGAACTAACAAAGGCAATATCGTAAGCGTTATCAACAGAATAATTGATTAACTGCACAGAGGTTTTATAAAAGTTGTTGTCACCGTTTTCGCCGGATGAGTACCAGTTATTAAATTTCTTTAAAAAAACCTTGTGAAAATTTCCACCCCTGGTTGATAATTCATAAATAGCGAGATCGGTTGCAATGGTTATTGTTCTTCCTGTGTCAACTACAGAATTCGAAAAAATCCCGTATTCGTTTTCTTCTTTTTTTTCTGGGATAACAATTTCTGGTTTCTTTCCCTCTTTTTTAATTTTTAAAGAGTCTTCTGTTTTCTTCTCAACAACGGTGGTCGTATCCTTGTTATCGTTCGTTTCCCTTTTTTGTTCGGGAGTGTTCATAAATAACCATATAACCAATATGGCTCCGATCAGTATAAATGCTATTGTGGTATTTTTATCCATTCGTTTTCATCTTGTGTCGATTTGTAATTCTGTTTGGGTGGTCGTTATCACTTTTTGCTCTTTTTCTAATATCTCTCTTAGTTTATATAATATGTCCAAAACGGATGGCTTTGTATCATTAAGAAAAATTCGCCTGCTGTTATTTTGGATTATTAATCCAGGAGAAAAAATTATTGATAGGTCAGATTTAGCCTGGAAAATTATTTTTCTAAGAAGATCTGCTTCAACTCTTATTGATTCTCTTATTAACCTTTTAAATCTGTTGCGCCAGACACTGTTTCCTGTCTTTGAAGAAAGTGTCACAGCATATTTTATTCTCGGTCGGTTTTCATGAGAAGTAAGAAGATAAATTGCCTTTACTTTTTTGTCCGTTGAAATAATTGTTTTTCCCAGTGTATATATTTTTTCTATGTCACCATTGCTTTTAATACGTTCCAGCACTGTATCCAAATTATACATTTACGGATTAATTCTTTTATTCGTCACTAACTGTTAATTTTTTCCTTCCTTTCGCACGTCTTCTTGACAAAACAATCTTTCCGTTCTTCGTTTTCATCCTTTCTCTAAACCCATGTTTATTTTTTCTTTTTCTATTACTTGGCTGGTATGTTCTTTTCATTTTGTTTCTCCAATTTCATTAAAAAAGAGAACAAAAATAAGCCATTAAGTCACAATTATCAAAAACTTTATTTTTATCGTTATTAACATGGTTAATTAACAAAATATTATAAAAATTAATTTGCTATGAATCCAAGTAAGTGTTATTTTTTTGTGAGAGAGGGATGGAGTTTACAGTGTTGACAAGTTGTTAGTTTTTACTTGCTGTGAAAACGTTCCACACGAAAAACTTCTGTTGTGTACTTAAAAATTTCTTTAATAATGTGTGTAATTTTCTTATCAAAACCCTTAACTTGTTTAATTTTAATATCTTATTGGGTGTCGCTTGATGTTTATAAGTTGTTGGCATTTTATGGATTCAACTAACAATTTCTTAATATTATGGACACTAAAATGACTTTATTGCCTTCTTAACCTGTGGATAAGTAGTATGGAAGAACTAGAAATTTCTGACAAATTGATTATTGACGATCATATTAGTGCCTGGAAAGCCTGCCTTCTTAAAATCAAAGAAAATGTTTCTATGATGACATATAATACTTGGTTTTTACCTATAAAACCTGTTGAGTTGAATAATTTAAGTTTAAAGGTTCAAATTCCTAGTCAATTTTTTTGGGAATGGATAGATGAGCATTTTAATGCGTTAATAAACAAATCAATTACTGAGGTTCTGGGGAATGAGGCTAAGCTAACATATATAATTGCAGAAGATAAATCTTCCACAGAGGATAAGGAAGGTTTAATAACAAACAATTTGTCACTATCAACTCCAATAGAAAAACCAAAGCCAAAACATAGCTTTGAATCAAATCTTAATACAAGATATACCTTTGATAACTTTATTAAGGGGGAAGGAAACCAGCTGGCCCGTGCAGCCGCCGGTGCCATCAGCGATAACCCTGGGGGAACTTCATTTAATCCGCTTTTTCTTTATGGTGGGGTGGGTCTTGGAAAAACACACTTGATTCAGGCGATTGGAAATCAAATTGTAAATAATTTTCCGGAGAAAAAAGTTATCTATTTATCGTCAGATATTTTTACAGTAGAATTTGTTGAGTCTATTCAATCGAACAAGGTAAATGAGTTTTCAAACTTCTATAGAAGTATGGATGTGCTTATTATAGATGATATACAATTTCTTATAGGAAAAGAAAAAACCCAGGATCTTTTTTTTCATATATTCAACACACTTCATCAATCACGAAAGCAAATTATTTTATCCAGTGATAAGCCACCCAAAGACTTAAAGGGTCTTGATGAAAGGTTAATCTCCCGGTTTCAATGGGGTTTGACCGCTGATATTCAACCTCCCGAGCTTGAGACAAGAATAGCAATATTAAAAAGGAAGGCTGAAACATACGGGATGGTTGTATCTAATGAAATTTTAGAATACATAGCAAACAATATAACTTCAAACATTCGTGAGCTAGAGGGTTGTCTAATAAAGTTACTTGCAAGTGTCTCTTTGAATTCTAAAGAAATAACTTTTGAGTTAGCTAAAAAAACTGTAAAAGAAATTGCAACCGATAGGAAAACAAATAATATAAATATTGAAACTATAACCAAGGTGGTATGCGAACATCTTGGTGTTGCTGAAAATAAAATAAGGGACAAGACGCGTAAAAAGGAGATCGTTCTTGCAAGACAGCTGGCTATGTTTCTTTCAAAAGAATTAACACTGTCATCTTTAAAAACTATCGGACTTCATTTTGGAGGAAGGGATCATTCTACCGTAATCCATGCCTGCAATGCAATTGATTCTTATAAAACTAAAGATGTTTCATTTGGCCGTATAATTGAAGAGATTAGAGATAAGATTGAGTTTTCGTCTTAAGCATTACTTTATTTTTGTTATGGCCATATCTATTTCTGTGTTGACTAATAGTTAGTTTCTGTTTCACTACTTGTTTGTAACTTAAAGTTATCAACCTTATTAATATCATAGTTCATTTACTAAGAAATACTACACATAATGATAACTTGGGGGATTTTGTAACTTGTTGAAACTACAGGATTTGCTGTATAATTAACATACTAACATGGTAATATTTACTATTATTAAGTAAAAATATAGATAATATTATATATAAAGATGTTGATGATCTTACATTTAACTCGATAAATAAGCATAATTTTTATTTGATTTACCGCCTTTTTTGGTCTATTTTTTGTTTATAGATGAAGATAAAATAAAAAAACAAAACAACTTTGAGTAAAGATATGAAGCCAAAAATAATATTTTCAATACTGATATTTTTATCAGTTACATTTTTAAGTTGCTCAGACTCAGTGAATAACAGTGTTACATTTCAAAACTTAGCTTCCAGCGATGTTTACGTTAATTTTCGTGGTTCTAAAGTAGATGTTCCAAGTGGATCTATAGTAACTTTAAAGGATATTGATAAAGGTGAGTTTCAGTATGAGACCATTTATGAAATACCTGCAGGAGCTACTGGCTCATCTGTTGAAGGTGAAGGAGCTGGCACAATTATAATGGATGCAGGTACAAAAGTATTGGTTATGTACACCAGCACCTATGTTGATAGCACCTACACACTTTATGTTAGTATTACTACCTCAGAGGATCAGACAGAAGGCATACTTCCTAACCCAATAGGTCCCTAAACATGGTTGGGTAATAGACCTGAAAATTTTGTGAGGGCAAGATTAAATCACTCTGCATAGGGGCAAATCTCTTCGTATAAAATCGTTGTTATTCCCTTCCTTTTTTAGTATTTTTCTACGCTTTAATAGGAGAGTAATTAATGGATTTCAAAGTAAATAGTAAGATACTAGAAAAGCTTCTTTCCAAGACAATTCCAGCTGTTCCAACGAGAACCCCAATGCCTATTTTAGAGAATTTTCTGTTCGAGATAAAAGGGGGTCTTCTGACTGTTTGTGCTACGGATCTGGAAATTTCACTGAAATCATCTATCAATGTAACATCTAATGAAAACATCAGCATCGTTATTCCGGCACGACTAATTTACGATATAGTGAGATCTATGGATGATGTTCAAATTAATTTTAGCGTAGAAGGAAATGCAAAGCTTAAACTTACCACAGAAAACGGAGTTTACAACATTGGTTTCTCTCCATCAGAAGATTTTCCGGAAACACCATCGGTATCAAAAAGCAAGGAAGTAATAATAAATGGCAAGGATCTAAAAAAGGCAATAGATCAAACATCTTTTGCTATGAGCAAAGAGGATATGCGTCCCGCAATGACTGGAACATTACTTGAGTTTACTTCAGAAGGTTTAAGATTTGTTGCTACAGATGGGCATAGACTAGTTCGCTTAGTATACAAGAATATTAAGACCGGAACAGAAGAACAATATATTGTGCCAGACAGAGCAATTTCTGTCCTCTCAAAACTATTAGCTGAAACAGATGTTAAAATTTACCTTGGAAAATCACACGCATCATTTATAATTGGCGACGTAGAGTTTAGTTCAAGACTTATTGCTGAAAAATATCCGGCATATAGCAGCGTAATTCCTCTTGAAAATGAAAACTTATTAAAGATAAACCGGCAAAATCTGCACTCTACTATTAGAAGGATGTTGCTTTTTTCTTCATCCGGTACAAAGCAGGTTAAATTTTCAATCGGCAAAGATAATGTTGTTATATCAGCCGAAGATATAGATTTGGGCTCTAACGCTGTTGAAAATATTCCTTGTGAGTATAACGGTGA
>JAPHUI010000408.1 GCA_026193755.1 Ignavibacteriaceae bacterium
GCACTCGGTGCAAAAAATATAAAACATGGGCAGTGGGGTGCACTTTTTGCCGGACTATTAAAACTTACTGTTTTATTTATTATGGTTTTCCCCGGAATTTTTGCAAGAGCTTTGTATCCTGATATTGAAAAAGCTAATCTTGTTTATCCGACTTTACTTTTTGATCTTTTACCTCCCGGTCTACTTGGTTTGGTTTTAGCCGGACTGCTTGCAGCTATGATGTCAAGTATTGACTCAGCATTAAATTCAGCGTCAACACTTGTAACAATGGATTTTGTATATAAACTCAAACCGAATATTACCAGTGAAAAATTAATGTGGGTTGGCAGAGGTGTTACATTTGTATTTATGATACTTTCTGCAGTTTGGGCGCCTCAGATAGACAAGTTTCCCACTTTGTGGGAATATCTGCAGAACGCATTATCGTACATTGCCCCGCCAATTGTTGCTTTGTATGTTGTAGGCGTTTTCTGGAAGCGTGCTAATCACAATGGGGCAGTTGCAGCTATTGTTGTAGGGATAATTTGTTCTGTTTTCTTCTTCTATTCAGCAAATACAGATTGGATGCCTCAAATACATTTTCTATATGTTGCCGGAATACTCTTCTTAATTTGTTCTGCTACAATAGTAGTTACCAGTTTGTTAACATCACCTCCATCAGAAGAAAAAATTAAAGATTACACATGGTCAAAACAGATTTATAAAACGGAAACTGAGGAACTTAAGGAAATTCCTTTCTATAAAAATTACAGGTTTCATGCAGCAGCTTTAATGATTTTACTTTTAATAGTCCTTATTATCTACAGATGAGCACCGATGAAAACCGTTACTATTTTTTATGGTGATTATCAATCTTGTCGTAAGTCCCTCCAAAAACTAGATCCCTTATATTACCGCTGCTCAAAAAGGTGTGCGGGAATCCAAGATCAATTTTACTCACTTCATTAAGTTTGTTTATCTGTTCTTCATTCAAATTAAACTTCAGACAATCAACATTTTCCTTTAATTGCTCTTCCGTTTTGGCTCCGATAATAGGAATAATAACTTACGGCTGCTGCCTTACCCAGTTAATTGCAACCTGAACTGGAGAACATCCAACTTCACCTGCAACTTTTATTACTTCTTCAGCGATATCCAAATTATTTTTGTTTATTGATTTATGAAGCTGAGCTCTTCCCTGCTCATCTTTGTTCTTGTTGTATTTACCAGTAAGAATTCCTCCACCGATTACAGCCCAGGGAGTTACGGCAAGGTCTAATTTTCTTGCCATTGGTAGAAGTTCTCTTTCAACGGTTCTTTCAAGCAAGCTGTATTTTATTTGAAGAGCTACAAACTGCGTCCATCCCCTTAGCTCTGCAATTGTATTCATTCGGGATACTATCCAAGCAGGTGTATCAGAAATTCCGATGTAGAGAATTTTGCCTGCACGAATCATATCATCAAGTGCACGAAGCACTTCTTCTTCTGGTGTTGTAAAATCCCAGGCATGAACCCAGTAGAGATCAATGTGGTCTGTCTTCAACCTTTTCAGACTTGCGTCAAGAGAATGCATCATATTTTTCCTATGATTACCGCTGAAGTTCGGATCATCTTTTCTTGTATAAAGAGTATATTTGGTTGCAACTACAAAATGATCTCTGTCTGAATTAATAAATTCACCCACAAATTTTTCTGAGGTTCCTTCAGTATACCGGTTTGCAGTATCAATAAAATTTCCACATGCATTTGCGAACGCATCGAAAACTTTTTTGCTTTCTTCTTTGGAAGAACCCCAGCCCCATTCTTCACCAAAGGTCATTGTACCTAAGGCAAGTTCAGAAACGCGTAATCCGCTTTTACCAAGAAGCTTATAATTCATTTTTCATTCCTTTTTTCAATTTAATAATGATAAAATCTTTTTTTGGTTCACAGAATTAGGATAAAAATCTCCCATCCATCTTACATACCTGTTTGCATCAAGAGGAACACCAATTGCCGATACATCATACTTTGCACATAGCCTCAATCCATTTACAAGTTCAGGTATGCAGGCAACACCAAAAGCACTTATACTCTGCCCGCTTGATTTTGCAAGCTTAAAAATTTTTTTCAAATCTGCTTCTCTCCAGATATATGCTTTGATATCCCTCAGCTTCATTAACTTACTAACCAAATTAATCGAGCAGTTTTTTGAACAGCTCTTACAAACATAATCTGTTCCATCGAAAGCAGACAAGCAATCTTTATCCAGATCGTGAAGACAGTGAGGTAAAAATGCAAATTTCATTTCGGCTAAATTAAATTTGTCTTTGTTCACACGATTCACAAGTTCAATTTCTAACATATAAAGAAGATACTGTTCGCGAGATGTTGCCAAAGTCGAACCACACTTTTCTGAAAGTGTAAGATTTTTAAGATGAGAATCAAGGTCTGTAAAATATTTTGAGAGTGTATTCTCCGTTAAATTAAGTATGTTGTCCAGCAATGTTTTACCCGGGTTTATTTTAATCTCTTTTCTTAAAGATCTCTTGTTTCCTGAATTCTTTCTTAAAAAATCTATCAAATTCAATTTACTCTCTACCTTTTTTAGTATAGAATCCGTCACTTCTATCAGGTCTTCATAAAAATAATCCGAGATATCCTGATCGCCATAAAGAGTGTAGGTCTTACCAACTATTTTATTTTCATTCATAAAATAAAACTAAAAGAATAATAACTTATCTGATTATAAATATAAAATTAATCTTGTAATATTGTGAGCGGTGATATTTATTAGATACTTAAGGTAAAGGTTATTTGTTATTTTTCATTTGAATTTTGAAATTTAAAATATGCTTCCCCTCTATCTTGAAAAACTAACTTTACCAGAACTGAAGCTAAGAGCAGAAGCTCTTCATCAGCTTCTGATTGAATGTAGGATCTGCCCGAATGAATGTATAGCAAAAAGAATGGAAGGTGAAACAGGCGAATGTCACTCGACAAATGAAGTTTTTATTTCAAGTGTCGGCCCTCATTTTGGAGAAGAACAACCGTTAGTAGGAACTAATGGTTCGGGAACAATATTTTTTACCAACTGCAATCTTGATTGCAAGTTTTGTCAGAACTATGATATCAGTCATCTCGGAATTGGCGAAAAAGCTTCAACAACTGATCTTGCAAGAGCAATGCTGTGGCTTCAGCAAATAGGATGTCACAATATTAATCTTGTCACACCAACTCATTTCACTCCGCAGATTGTCAATGCAATCATACTTGCAATTGAAAAAGGATTCGAGATTCCTATAGTTTACAACTGCGGTGGTTATGAATCTGTTGATACTTTAAAGCTGCTTGAAGATATTATTGATATTTATATGCCTGATATAAAATATTCTATTGATGAAAATGCTCTCAAATATTCCGGAATTCAGAATTGCTGGGAAACCGTTAAGCTAGCAGTTAAAGAAATGCACAGGCAGGTTGGAGATCTGAAAATCAGCAAAAGAGGAATTGCACAAAGAGGTTTGCTTGTACGCCATCTTGTTCTTCCAAATGATATAGCGGGCTCGAAAGCAGTAATTGATTTTATTGCAGATGAAATTTCCACAGACACTTATTTAAACATAATGGATCAGTACCGACCTGTATACCACGCCGACAATTATCCCGAACTTAACAGGCAAATTACACCTTCAGAGTATAAAGATGTTGTTGATTATGCTCTTGGTAAAGGATTAAGAAAAGGGTTTGACGCTACTCAGTAAGTAGTCGGCAGTAAGCAACATCAAAGAAAGATAGCACGCTGATTTAATCATCAAATTTTTTAAGTTTGAAGTGATAAAAAAAAAGAGAGCAAATAATGAAAAAATATATTGTTTCACTAGTTGTTTTAGTCATCCTTTCAGTAAATAAATTTTATCCTCAGTCAGATTTATGGGTTGATATTA
>JAPHUI010000360.1 GCA_026193755.1 Ignavibacteriaceae bacterium
ATAAATCACCATCCAAAAGCCTGTTGCCAACAGAACCAAAAAACGATAATCTATAGTCTATCTATTGCGGGACTATGGATAAAACACTTATTAGATATCTGCAATTTATTTTCTTTTGAAAAAGTCGAGCATAGCATAGGTAGGACTTTGTATTATATACTAAAAAACTTCTACAGAAATGTAGTCCATTCAGATAATATTCTTCCGAAACGATGCAATATATTTTGCACTGTCAACAAACCTTTTCTTTGGCTAACCAATTGATTTGTTTAACTTAAATTAAATCCAACAATATTATGTCAAATGTCTTTGCACCATTTTGTTGATTATCTTTTAGTTTTCGCTTCTTTTACGTAGAAAACTTTTCAATTTTTCCCTTTCCTTCTCTTACCGACGATAAGTCCAACCAATTTAAAATACTATAATATATATAGACAAACCAATTGTCTCTTGATGTTTCCCATGTGAGTTGAACTTGTTTGACGAGAGATAAAGATAGAATGGTACAACACTTGCTATATGTTTAGGAAAAAGAGTTCAACAATGAAGCAGACAAAAAATTGTCATTATTAGTCAAAAATCATTCATAATTTTGTCAAAATTTTAAAATTGAATTTACATAAAGCCTTATAAATAAAAGTAATTTAATTTAATTATATCATTGGCAAAGTATTTGCATTAAATTTTTATGTTTCGATTTAACGACTTACGAAGTAGGGACCCGGTTATAATAATGTCAAATCAAAATCAACACCTTAGTGTTCTATTAATCGAAAAAATTAGGGAGCAATAATTGAATCCATGAAGAAATCAATTTTTTTTCTAATCTTAACTATTTTGGTAATAGCCCTGAGCGGATGCGCTACTTTAAACAAGGATGAGGTGCAACAGGTTGACCAGAAACCGGTTGTAAGCAAAACGATAACAAAAAAGGTAATATCAGCTCCCAAGGGGTTGAAACGTAAGGTGGCTGTCGCTCGGTTCTCGAACGAAACAAAATATGGTCAAAGCTTCTTTTTAGACAAAAGCAACGACCGAATAGGCAAACAGTGTGTGGATATCCTATCAGCAAAGCTGATGGCTACGGATAAATTTATAATTCTTGAGCGGGCAGATTTAGATAAAATCCAGCGTGAACTGAATATTGGAAACGCTGAACAGTTAAGAAATATGGCCGACTACTTGATTATAGGGTCGGTGACCGAATTTGGGAGAAAAGACCAGAGCAAGGTAGGTATTTTTAGTCGAGTAAAAAAACAAACTGCATTCGCCAAAGTGCACATACGTCTCATTGACGTATATACAGGTCAAATCTTGTATTCGGAAGAAGGTGAAGGCGAAGCGTACTCAGAAGCTGGTACTGTATTTGGTGTTGGTGAAAAAGCCGGTTACGACTCAGCATTAAACGATAAAGCGCTGGAGGTAGCCATTACTAACTTGTCATCGAACATTATAGAAAATCTGTTGGACAAACAGTGGCGGGCTTATATTCTCGGATACGAAAATGATTTTTTCATCGTATCCGGTGGCAAATCTCAAAATATAGCGCCTGGAAAGTCGTTCGAAGTTATCCGAGAAGGTAAAAAAATAAAGAATCCACAGACGAATATGTACATCAAACTCCCAGGAGAAAAAGTTGGGGAGTTAAAGGTGATCCAGTGTATCGGCGACACGGTAGAAAATGAAGTGTCATTGTGTACACTTGTTTCTGGAAATCTTAAGAAATATATAGAGGAAAAAGATTTTTCCAAGTTGTATATACAGGAAAAAAAAGGTGAAAGCTAATGAAAAAATGGGTCGTTCTTACAATGATAGTTGCAGTAATGTTTATTTTAACAGGATGTGGCTACCAAGAAGGCATAAGGCAACCTGACAGACAAAGCTTCATATGGTTTAGTGGCGATACTACAGAGGCCGTGGCAATTATTGACGACAATGAGCCATTTAGAGTGGTACAGGCTTACTATGTGGATAGCGATACAGGGGAAAGGGTATCCAAAAATGGGCGAACGCTATATCAGATAAAGCCTGGTCGGCATGTAATTATAGTTAAAAAGAATGGGGAAGTTGTTGTACATCGCGATTTAATAATCGGTGCGGGTGCAACCAAGGAGGTACGGGTTCCATGAAATCAAACCTTATAAAAATAATTGTAAGTTTGGTGGCCGTGCTTTTTTGTTTTGGCTGTTCAGCGAAAAATCAGATGTATTACTGGGGGGACTATTCAGACTCTTTGTATCATGCCAAGAAAAATCCGTGTGTCGAGTCTTTAGCCGAACACAAAGAGGTGTTGGAAAATATCGTTGAAGAATCGAAAAACCGAAATCAGCGAATTCCACCAGGTGTTTGTGCTGAATTAGGATACCTGTATGCTGCTAATAATAATACCAAGAAGGCACTTGAACTTTTTCAAATGGAAAAACAGGCTTATCCTGAATCAACAATTTTGATAGATAGATTGATTATGCAGACTGAAAAACGAGCTTCGGATGATGAATCTTCTAGTGAAACATCTGTAGAAAAATCTATTAGGCAAGAAAAATCTATCGGAGAAGGCACAAATGATTAATTTAATAAAAAAGAAATTGATTTTAAGTATATTGCTTTCATTCGCGGTCATAGTTGTCGGATGTGCCCCCAAGGCTACAACCAAGGGCGAAGAGTTTCCTTTTATGTATGAGGAAACACCTTTGACAATTTTAATATTACCCCCGATGAATGAGTCGACAGCTGCTGATGCGAAACAATATTATGCGACAACAGTTCAAGAAGTGTTGTCATACTGGGGATATTATGTATTTCCGTACGAAGTTACATCCGACATATTAAAGATGGAAGGTATTTATGATGCAGAGTTAATTCGTAACGTACCTTTGGCGAAATTCCGCGAATATTTTGGTGCCGATGCTGTTTTGTTCACGACTATCAAAAAGTGGGATTTAAGCTATATGGTCTTGGCATCTAATTTGACAGTATCTATTGATGAGGAGTTAAAATCAACAAAAACAGATCAGACACTCTGGTCATATAACGGAACAGTAGTAGTTGATCTGTCTGGTGGTAACACAGGTGGAGGACTCGGAGGGTTGATTGCTAAAGCTATTATAGCTGCAGCCAGTTCGGCAATGGTCGATTATGTTCCATATGCGAGACAAGCTAACTATCGTGCGCTCTCATCCTTTCCTTTCGGTAAGTATCACCCAAATTTTATGACAGACCAAAGTATGCAGTTTATAGATCAGACACCTGAAAAAGAAAATAATTAGATTTTATAATCATTGCTTAATTTCTTCATCTGCCTAATGTTGTGACACTGTGATGAGCAGAAATCAGTCCATTAAAAAATATTCTGTGTTTCATAGACATATCTGAAAAAAGAGCAAAGTTGGGATATTTAATGGAGAGCACAAGAATTTTACTTGTTTCATTTTTTGTGCTTTCTCCTACAAAGCAGTAACATGTCCCGATTGCATGTTACTGCTATTGAGCACAGGTTATTTGAGGCTTCTAAATCGAAAGATATCTTCAAGATA
>JAPHUI010000466.1 GCA_026193755.1 Ignavibacteriaceae bacterium
GATCCATCAGATGGTTGTGTACTATATCTTGACTCATATCGTGATAAGAGGAGTGGCTACTTTTTCTATGTCTCTGCTGCAGGTACTCTTGCAGATGGTTTAATTGAGAATGATGTAAAACAACCAAACGATCTATCCTGGGATGCTGTTTGGGAAGGCGTTCCAAATATTGATGAAGAAGGATGGACAGTTGAGATGAAAATTCCATTTTCCCAACTAAGGTTTAATAAGGGTGATTCACAGGTGTGGGGAATAAATGTTGAACGATTTATTAGTCGCAGAGTTGAAACAGATATGATTGTTTATACACCTCGGAATGAAAGTGGTTTCACATCACGTTTTCCTGACCTGGTAGGCATTGAAGGATTTACACCACCGTCAAACCTGGAGTTGTTACCCTATGCAACTGCTAAGGCTGAATATATATCTAGTGATCCTAACGATCCTTTTTATTCAGGAGGAAATTACATTCCCGGACTTGGCCTTGATTTAAGAACAGGATTGGGAAACAGTCTTACTTTAAATGGCACTATAAATCCCGATTTCGGTCAGGTAGAAGTGGATCCGGCAATTGTCAACTTATCAGATGTCGAATATACTTTTCAGGAGAAACGCCCATTCTTTACGGAAGGAGCAAGCATATATCGTTTTGGTAGGGGCGGAACAAATAATAATATGTCTATCAACTGGACTAATCCAAATATTTTTTATAGTAGAAGAATTGGTAGGAATCCGCAAGGTGGATTGCCGGCTTACGATTATGCTGACATCCCAAATGGAACTCATATCCTTGGTGCAGGAAAAATCTCCGGACAAATGATGGGTGATTGGAAAGTTGGAACTATAAGTGCACTTACACAAAAAGAATTTGCAGAGATTGATGTTGATGGAAATCGCTCAAAGATGGAGGTCGAACCTTTAACTTATTATGGTATTTTCAGAGCGCAAAAAGATTACAATGCTGGAGAACAAGGCCTTGGACTGCTTTCTACATTCACACATCGTTTTTTTGAAGATCCAACTCTTCAAGACGATATCAACTCAAATGCTTTTGTAACTGGTGCTGATGGTTGGACCGTTCTGGATAATGAAAGAACATATGTTCTTACTGGGTGGACTGCATTATCATATGTTAATGGTACTGAAAATAGAATGATTTCGCTTCAAAAAAATTCACAACATTATTTTCAACGACCCGATGCCACTCATCTTAATGTTGATAGTTCAGCAACATCGTTAACCGGATATGCTGGTCGACTGATGCTAAATAAAAATCGCGGACAGTTTACGTTTAATACTGCTGTAGGTTTTATGAGTCCGAAGTTTGAAGTAAACGATCTAGGATACGGTGCTTATAGCGATATTATTAATGCGCATTTCGCTACATTCTATCGCTGGAATAATCCAACAGAGATATATCAGAATGCCGGAATTTACGCAGCTACATTTGCAAATTTTGATTTTGGTGGAAATAATACCGATCAGGGGAATACCTTGGGAGGATATATGATGCTTCCCAATCTGTATGGTGGTGAAATATATTTTTCCTATCAACCGGAGACCTATAATGCACGTCGTACAAGAGGTGGACCGTTAATGCTTAATCTGGTAAGTCAGGCAATTGATTTTAATTTATACACTGATATGCGCGAATGGTGGGTAGTAAATATCGCAGGCAATTTTGAATTTGGAGAAGACATTAATTATAGTTCAATTTCAACAAACCTAGAATTTAAAGCTACAACAACCCTTACACTCTCAGTAGGACCGGAGTTTTCACAAAACTCTACACAAGCTCAGTGGATTGATAATATAACTGATCCTACTGCACAAGAAACTTATGGCAAGCGTTATGTATTTGCTCAGCTTGAACAAATGACTTTTGCAGCAGACATCCGTGCGGATTGGATAATTAGTCCAACACTTAGTTTGCAAGCATATCTGCAGCCATTAATTGCTTCAGGAAAATATACCGACATTAAAGCACTTGCAAAGCCCAAGTCTTTCGACTTTCTGAAATATGGTGAAGAAGGCTCTACCATTGATAAATCAATTTCTGAGGATGGTTCAACTGATTCATATACATTGGATGCTGATGGAGAAGGTCCATCCGAGGCTGTTACAATTGGAAATCCTGATTTCAATTACATTTCTTTAAGAGGAAATGCTGTGCTTAGATGGGAATATATGCCCGGGTCAACTCTATTCTTTGTATGGACACAGAGTCGAGAGGATATTCAACATGATGGCAATTTTTATTTCAGGAAATCAATGAATAATTTGATGAATGTACAACCAGATAATATTTTTATGTTAAAAATTACTTATCGATTATAATTAACAGATTTATATAATAAAAAATCAACGATATTATTTGCAGTAGATCATTACTTAGAAATAACACCTCTGATCAGAGATCAGTCGGTAATACTTCAAATTAAGCTAATTGAAATGATAGAAATATGGGAGTACACTGAAGTGATCAATCTTTACTGATTGTCAATTTAACCGCTTTTGATTTCTCACCAGATGCTACTTTTAAAATGTTTCCAAATTACCAAGTAAATTTTAAACATTATGTAATCCAATGTTCACTGAGTATGATTTGCAATCCTCATTGCTTAATTTTAAAAGTAGATTAGTTATTTATTGTAATTGAAATTAGATTTAATTGAAGGTTATTTCTTAATGTTTGTGGTAAAGTAAAGCTGGGATGGATTAAAGCGTGATATCCCTACAATTAAGGTATCGTGGGTTCGTCTTTCTGATATTTTTTCTTCCTACTTCCTTCGTAACTATCTATTTGTAATAGAACTCCTTCCAGCTTTCCGTTAACTAACGGAAATCTTTTCGAAGTCTTCAATCCAATATGTTTTCTTAATGATGGTTCACCTGTATAAATGAATGCTGAGGTACCTTTACATTTTGTTTTTAGAAAGTCGCCAAATTCTTTGTAAAGATTCTCAACTTCATCTCTTTTCCCCAGCCTGATACCGTAAGGTGGATTCGTTATCAGTACTCCGTTCTCAAACTGTTTAATATGCTGAAAAGGATGAGCAGATAAAGTAACCGAATCAGAATAAGGCAACCGCGATAAATTTTCATTTGCAATGTTTATAGTTTTCTGGGATTTATCACTTCCGCTTATTATTCCTTTTGGTAAAGGTCTGATTTGATTATCAGCTTCACTTTTAAATTTTTCCCACGCGGATTTATCAAAATCGGGCAGATGAAAAAATCCGAACTTCTTTCTAAGTTTTTGTGCAGGAATTCTGCAGTAATGCATTATAGCTTCACATAAAATTGTACCTGATCCACACATACAATCAAGAAAAGGTTTTTCACCCTCCCATTTACTTAATCTTATTATCGCAGCAGCTAGAGTTTCCTGCATCGGCGCTTCTCCTGCAAGTAGCCTGTATCCCCTCTTGTGTAAAGATTCACCAGAAGTATCTAAACTTAAAACTGCATTATCTTTCTCGATAAAGAGATTAAACCTGACATCGGGATTTACAGTTTCTACGTTTGGTCTTTTACCAAACTTTGCACGGAAGTAATCAGCAATACCATCCTTTAGCACCTGTGATGCATACAAGGAATTATTAATTGCACTTTTTGAAACAGATGATGTTATAGCAAATGTCTGTTGTAGCGAAAACAATTTATCCCATTTGATTTGTTTCGCTAATTTCATAATTGAATCTGCATTTTTGCAATGAAAAGATTTTAATGGTGCTAATACCCGCGAAATCATTCTGGAGGTGTAATTAATTCTATAAATTGTAAGCAGGTCAGCTTCAAAGTATATTCCCCGATAGGCTAGCCTGGTATTTTTTGCACCAAGCTCGATCAATTCCTGCTCGCACAGTTCCTCCATCTTACCGGGAACTTGTGCAAAAAAAGTATTATTAGTTTGATATAGGTACATTCACTCAAGCCGATTTTTCAATGTTTCGAATAGTATTATTTCTGAATGCAAATATACCGATGGTTGGAATCAAATTATTATTTCAAATGATTTTTAAGAGTAAGTGATAGTTTATTATATAATTTAATTTTATAATTTAGCTAATTAAAATTATGTAGTTAACAATTGATGTCTGATCATTCAAAATATATTAAGCGCTGCTTTGTACTGGCAAAAAAAGGAAAGGGTCTGGTAGCTCCAAATCCATTAGTTGGTGCTGTAATTGTTAAGAATAGTAAGGTGATTGGGGAAGGTTTCCACAAAAAGCATGGAAGTGCACACGCAGAAGTTAATGCAATAAAAAAAGCTGGTAAAAATGTAATTGGTTCTACACTTTATTGTAACCTTGAACCTTGCTGTCATACAAATAAGCAAACCCCTCCTTGCGTTCCATTAATAATTGAAAAAAAAATAAAAAGAGTTGTTATAAGTAACCTGGATCCAAACAAAGAAGTAAATGGTAAAGGTGTAAAACAATTAAAAGAATCTGGAATTGAAGTAACAACAGGAATTCTAGAAGATGAGGGAAAGGAATTAAATAAATTTTACTTCAAATATGCAAAAGAAAAATTACCTTACGTGACGGTTAAAGTTGCACAATCAACTGATGGAAAAATTAGTATTTCAAAAAAAGAACAAACCTGGTTAACTGGGAAACAGTCAATCAAGTATGTTCATAAGTTACGGAGTGAATATGATGCTGTCTTAGTCGGTGCAGGAACAATAAAAACTGATAATCCCCAGCTTACGGTAAGAGAAGCAAAAGACAGAAATCCTATACGGGTGATTATTGATGGAAAGTTAAGCATCCCAATTAGCTCAAAAGTAATTGAATGTCCTGATCCTCAAAATACTTTTATATTCACATCCAAAACCGTAAGTGAAAGAAAAGCAAAGCAACTTTCAAAAAAAGGAGTAAGAATTTTTAGACTTAGAACCTCAGCAAAAAATCAGATTAGTATAAAAAGTATCCTAAAGGTTGTGGCTAAACAAAAGATTACTTCAGTGCTAGTAGAAGGCGGAAGTGAGATTTTTAACCAATTTGTAGATAAAAACCTGTTTGACGAGATAATTATTTTACAATCCCCAAAAATTTTGAGACGAGGAATAAGTGCTTTCAATCCTAAAAAATTGAGAGGAATTCAGCTTTCCAGCACTGAAAAAATTGGTAAGGATATTAAATTCATTTATAGGAAAAATTTATCTGATTAGTTTATCCTTAGAAATAATTAACTTTGGGATATGTTTACAGGAATTATTGAAGAAATAGCCCAAATTGAAAAAACAAAGCCAATTGCAGGTGGATTGTCCATAAAAATTGGGGCAAATAAAATCCTCGAAGATATTTCTGTAAATGATTCCATTTGTATTGATGGTGTGTGCCTGACGGTCACAAATTTTGATAATTCCGGATTCTGGGTTGATGCTGTTGGAGCTACCCTGGAAAAATCCACCTTCGCATCTGTCAAACCTTCAAGTTATGTGAATCTTGAAAGATCAGTGAGATTGAATGACAGATTAGGAGGCCATTTAGTTCAGGGACATGTGAACGGAATCGGAACTATATCAGAAATTAAAAAACTTGGTGAGAACTACCTGCTACAAATTACAGTTCCCGAAAATTTGGAAAGGTATTTAATAAAAGAAGGATCGATTGCCGTAAGTGGAATAAGTCTTACAATTTCTGATCTTGATAAAAACTTAATTTCAATATCAGTTATTCCTCACACCTGGCAGAATACAAATCTGAGACACAAAAAAGTAAATGATAAAGTAAATATTGAAATTGACGTTTTGGCAAAGTATGTCGAAAAACTTTTAACAAAGGATAATAGTGGTTCAGAAAAAAATATAACCGAAAATTGGCTTAAAGAAATCGGATACTAATGAAAGAAAAAATAAAAAATAACAACGAGTTTAAATTCAACACGATTGAAGAAGCAATCGAGGATATTAAATCCGGAAAGATGCTCATTGTTGTTGATGATCCAGATCGTGAAAATGAAGGCGACCTGGTTATGGCAGCAGAACTTGTAACTCCAAAGGATGTAAATTTTATAACACGGGAAGGAAGAGGAATTCTTTGCTTACCAATAACAAAGGAAAAAGCTAAAGACCTCCAACTGGATTTAATGGTACAAAATAATACTGCACTTCATGGTACTCCTTTCTCAGTCTCAATTGATTATAAGCACGGAACAACGACAGGAATTTCAGCTCACGACCGAACGATAACTATCAATAGGGCAGCTGATGAAAAAGTTAATCCCAATGATTTTGCTAGACCGGGACATATCTTTCCTTTAATTGCAAAAAAAGGTGGAGTACTTAAACGTGCAGGTCACACTGAAGCAGTTGTTGATATAGTTAAGCTTGCAGGGTTAAAACCTGTCGGTGTTTTATGTGAAATTCTTGCCGAAGACGGAACAATGGCACGCGTACCTAATCTGATGGAATTCGCAAAAAAATATAACTTGAAAATAATAACCATTGCTGATCTCATTGAGTACCGGATGGGTAGAGAACATTTTGTTAAGAAAAAGGTAATAGTTGACCTGCCTTCTAAATACGGTAGCTTTAAGCTTCATTTATATGAGAATACTTTAGATCCGCTCGATAATCCTATTGCACTAGTTAAAGGAGATATCAGTGGAGATGAACCAGTTCTGGTCCGTGTTCACTCAGAATGCTTAACAGGCGATGTCTTTGGTTCAAAGCGTTGTGATTGTGGTGAACAGCTTCTTGCTGCGATGCTAATGGTTGAAAATGCCGGTAGAGGAGTTGTTCTTTACATGCGGCAGGAAGGTCGTGGGATTGGATTGGTTAATAAATTACTCGCTTATCATTTACAGGAACAGGGCAAGGATACAGTGGAGGCTAATGAGGCTCTTGGATTTAAAGCCGACCTGAGAGATTATGGTACAGGGGCACAGATATTAAAAGATCTAGGATTAAAGAAAATAAGGTTATTAACTAACAACCCGAAAAAAGTTATTGGTTTAAAAGGGTATGACCTTGAAATAGTTGAGAGGATTCCCCTTGAGATTCCACCAAATCCTATCAATGAAAAATATTTAAAAACTAAAAGAGACAGATTAGGTCACCTGCTTTACAAAGAACAAAAATTATAACATTTAAGAGGATAAAATGGCAAACATCATCGAAGGAAAATTAAACGCCAAAGGAAAGAAATTTGGAATAGTCATTAGCCGGTTTAATGAATTAATTTCTTCACAGCTTCTTTCAGGAGCAAAAGATTGTCTAATTAGACACGATTGCAAAGAAGAAGATATAACCATTGCATGGGTTCCTGGTTCATATGAAATTCCTTTAACTGCAAAAAGAATGGCTAA
>JAPHUI010000232.1 GCA_026193755.1 Ignavibacteriaceae bacterium
GCAATTGAAGTTGATAGCGATGGAAATCTTTTATTATCCAGCAGGCACATGGATGAGGTTACGAAAATCGACAGACAAACTGGTGATATTATTTGGCGATGGGGTGGGGAGTATTGTGAAAATAATCAGTTTACTTTTATTAATGATCCAATTGGATTTACACACCAGCATGATATAAGGAAATTAGATAATGGGAATTTTACAGTATTTGACAATGGTAATTTGCATTCTCCGCCATTTTCGAGATTTGCCGAATATCAACTTGATGAGGTAAATAAGCTGGCTTATCTTGTATGGGAGTACTCAAACGAACCGCTTTCTTATTCGTTTGCGATGGGAGATGGAAGGAGGTTGCCGAATCATAATACATTTATTGGCTGGGGAACGGGTACTTCACCAGCAATTAGCGAAGTAAAACCAAATGGCGATGTTGTACTGTTTTTATCGCTTCCGGATACAATGTTTAATTACAGGGGATTTAAATTTCCCTGGAAGACAAACCTATTCGTAACCAATCCAGATTCATTAGTTTTTGGTAATGTTCCACTCGGCGATTCACTGGAGATGCCGTTAGAGATAATTAATAATTCTAATCAGCAGATAGAAATTAATGATGTCTATTCTCGTAATTCAGTGTTTAGAGTAAGTTCAACACTTCCAATTATTCTTTTACCTTACGGTACGGCTAACATCGCTGTAATTTTTAAACCAGAAATTAATGGGACTTACTATGATGATCTTCATCTTAGATGGGATATAGAAGGCCAAAGAATTGCTCAGGTAGTTCCCCTGACAGGTAAAACTGCTACAAATTCAGGTGAGGGTGAACCAGAGTTAACAGACTTCTACCTTAGTCAGAATTATCCCAATCCCTTCAACCTTGGTACAAAAATTAAATACCAAATACCTAAAATGAGTCACGTTACTATAAAAATATTTGATGTTTTAGGGAATGAAATTGAAACTTTGGTAAATGAAGAAAAACCAGTTGATACTTATGAGTTAACCTGGTATGCCGAAAACTTACCAAGCGGAGTTTATTTTTATCAGTTGAAGGCTGGTGATTTTATTAGTACAAAAAAGATGATTCTCTTGAAGTAGTACAAGGCAAATGAAAAGGGGGCACTAAGTGCCCCCAAACTTTTATTCTGATATTACTTTTTGTTATAGAAACTGACACTCTCTTTTTTCAGTTTTTCAATCCACATTTCTTCAAGGGTTTTTAGCTCTCTATCTATCTCCTGCTCTGTCTCATCTTTTATTTCAAGCTCATCCAGAACTTTAATCTCAAAATTATTTTTACCGAGTCTGTTATAGTCATCAATTAAATTCTGAAACGGAAAACTTCCCATCGTTAAAGTAAATTCAAATCTTTTTAATACGGAAGGCAAATCTTTACTTGTGCCGATAAACATCTTATTATCGTGCAGATTGTGAACAGCAAAGATTCCAGCCGGCTGTATTTTTGATTTGTAATCTTCTTTTATCTGTTTTTTATTTATCATTTCATTCCCTGTTTTTATCTATCCAGTAGCCCCAAAGAATAATTAACCATTCTGCGTTCCCAACAATCCCGATTGCCTCAATTGAATCAGGCGGAGGACCGAATAAATTTGCCACATAAATTAAAACTAAAAATACAATTAATGTGACAAGTGAATAGAAACCTATTTTGTTTTTCGCCTTAGTTGTGCGGAAATATAGGTAAACACCAATAGCAAAAATTAATCCTTCTACAATTAAAGTTGCAGCCAGACTATTCCATAAACCGAACCCAACCTTTATTCCCGCACCGGGAAAAATTGGTAAGTCTGGTATGTGAACCAATAAATCTAAAAACCAATGGCTGACGACAAGCGCTCCGAGTATAAGCGCATTTCTCAGATTCTTTTTGAAAAGAAAGTATACGAGTGCGAATAAAACGCCCCATACTATAGCGGCAAAAAGACTATGTGAAAACGGATAGTAAGTAAAGTCTAATGGAGTAACCGCTGTAACACCGGGCTTAATTTCTGCTTTTTCTATTCCGAGCAAAAGAAGAATTGGCCAGACGAGATCAACCCACTGAGCAGCCATAAAGTAAGTTCCGAGTGAAGCAGACTTACTAAATTTCTTTCCTGCAAATCCTGCACCGAAATGACCAATGAACATAAATTACTCCTGTTATTTATTTAAAGTTGTTTTATAAATTCTACTAAGCCCGTTTTCGTATTTTTTCATGTCGTTCAAAAATTCTGGTAAAGAAGAATAACCTGTATTCAAATTATTAACCTCACTTCTCTTGCTAGTAAAATATAAAGTGTTGGTCTTTGAATCAACAAACGGGCAGTAATCCATTTTAGAAGAATTTACTTCAGCCCCCAAATTTTTTGCTTTTGTCCATTCACCATCCGAAGTTTTATAACTGATGTACAAATCTCCGCTTCCGAATCCATCTTCTCTCTGATAAGCAGTAAAAATAATATAAGATTCATCAGGGGCTATAAAAGCATTAAACTCGTATCCTTCCGAGTTAATTGAATCGCTTAGTGAAATTGGCTCAGAGTATTTTCCATTTTCCCATTGACTGAAAAATATATCATCTTTTCCTTTGGTTCCTCGTTCATCGCACGTAAAATAGAAATTATTATTGTTTGCTATTGACGGATAAAATTCATTTTCTTCAGAATTTATTGGAGGACCAACGTTTACCGGGCTTGACCATTCCGCATTTTTGTTTTCTCTTTGAACATACCAGATATCAAAATCTTTCTGTTTATTTTCAGATTCATTTATTGGTCTGTTGGATGAAAAATAAAGTCTCTGTCCATTTGATGAAAGGAATGGTTCTATATCAAAATATTTCCCGGAAAAACTGGCTATTGCCGGATTAGACCAGGCATCATTTATTTTTTTAATATATGCTATGATAGATACTTCATCCTGGTAGCTTTGCACAGAAAAATAAATCTCATCTCCTTCAGGAGAAATTGCAATGTCCCGAACATTTGGAAACCGTGAAAAGATGTCCGGCAGGAAAGGCTCTGCTTTGTTACCCTGAGCAAGAATTACTGAATTTAGTAAAAGCAGTAGAGTGGTACAAAATGTTTTCATTGATATTAGTTATGTGTTGATTTTATATGTTATTTATTTCAAACATAATTAAGTGAAAATTAATAAAAAAAGCCGCAGAAATATTTCCTGCGATTTCATTTAAATTGGCTTGTCACATTTCGTCCTTCGACAAGCTCAGGATGACTGCTAATGTGACAGTTATTTACTAAACTCATTATTATCGGTTTACTGTTCGTTGCAGGTTTTCCGGGTATCGGGCTCCTTCTATCTTAATCTTCGATGCAGCTTCATCAATCTCACGAAGATCATCCTTGGTAAGCTCCATTAATGCTGATCCAATATTTTCTTCAAGACGGTTCAGTTTAGTTGTTCCGGGTATCGGAACAATCCACGGTTTCTGTGCAAGCAGCCAGGCTAATGCTATTTGTGCTGGTGTTGCATTTTTCTCTTTTGCAACTTTGCTTAACAAATCAACTAAAGCCCGATTTACTTTTAGAGCCTCCGGTGTAAAACGAGGAAGAGTGCTGCGGAAATCGGTACTGTCGAACTTAGTACTTTCATTTATCTTTCCTGTAAGAAATCCCCGACCCAGCGGGCTAAACGGAACGAACCCAATACCAAGCTCTTCAAGTGCTGGCAATACTTCCTCTTCAGGCTGTCTCCACCAAAGAGAATATTCGCTCTGTAGTGCTGTAACCGGTTGTACTGAGTGTGCGCGACGGATTGTTTGCACTCCTGCTTCAGAAAGCCCGAAGTGCTTTACTTTGCCATCCTTTATTAATTCTTTTACGGTTCCAGCCACATCTTCTATCAACACTTTTGGATCAACACGATGCTGATACAACAAATCAATTACATCTATCTTTAATCTTTTAAGCGAACCCTCAACAACTTTCCTGATGTGTTCCGGGCGGCTATCCAATTCAGTCCAGCGTGAGTTTGCTTCGCTTTCGGAAGCAGGTTTGAATCCGAACTTAGTTGCTATTACAACCTGATCACGTAAAGGCGCAAGTGCTTCACCGACTAGCTCCTCATTTGAATATGGGCCGTAAACTTCCGCTGTATCAAAAAATGTTACTCCCCGTTCAACAGCAGTACGAATTAACGAGATCATCTCTTTCTTCTCAGGAAACGGAGGAAAGGCAAATGTCATTCCCATACAGCCAAGTCCGATTGCAGATACTTCTAAATTGCTTCTTCCCAGCTTACGTTTTTTCATTGTTTATCCTTTTCTTTTTGAAATTGTTATTCAAAATTAATCAAACCAGCACATCTCTTATCGATTCAGTTTTATCAAAAACAGATTTTGCATACGGGCAAAGCGGAATTATTTTAATATTATTCTCTCTAGCAAATTCAACTATCCACATTAATATTTTTTTGCCTATGCTCTGTCCGCGGTAAGCGTCATCCACTTCAGTATGATCTAAAATCATTTTCTTTTCATCTGCAGAAGTGTAGAATATTGCACCGGCTTCTTTGCTGTCATCCATTGCAGCAAAGCGACCCTTTGTACCATCTTCGATTTGTTTTATTTCTATCATATTATTCCTCCTTTATACTTAATGCACCGGACGGACATTTGGCAACCTGGTTAATCAGCTCTTCAGTTGTGGCATTTTCAGGTTTAATCCAGGGGTGCACTTTTGTATTATAAACTTTTGGTAGAGTTTTTACGCATACACCTGAATGCTGACATAATTTAGGTTTCCAAACAATTGTTATTTCGCCGTTTGCATATTCTTTTCGTTCCATAATTGTTCCTTTTAAATTGAATTTAATTTTCTTCATTAAACTTCATCATTCTTCTCAAAGAAAACAACGAAAATTTTGTCGGTTAACGAGACTAATAGTGTGCTGGCATAACAGTTGGAATGCTGAGGCTCTGAACAGATAAATTTCTTTATTAAAAATAAGGCAATACATATGAATGCAATTCATAGAATCTTCAAAAATGGAGTCGCTATAGAGAGGGTAACTTTAGTTCGAGCCACAATGAATGAATCGCCAGAAATCAATGCTAATCTAATCGATGATATGGCGGATTGTAAAAAAATAATCGTAGATCTAAGCTTTTGTGACTATATCGATAGTTCATTTTTTGGTGCATTGGTCAATGCTTATCGAAAAATGATAGCAAAAGGTGGATCCATAGTATTAGTGCTCAGCAATACGTTTCTTACTAATAGTTTTATATACAATGACATTTCTTCCATTTTCAAGGTATATCATTCAATAAAGGAGGCTTTACACGCGTTAAATAATGCTAATGGGAAAGTTAATACGAATGAATACCAAAAATTGTATGAGAGAAAAGAACCCGCCAAAATTGTCCAAACTCATTTACAACTTATTCCCTAATTCGAATAATAAGTAAAATTGACAGGA
>JAPHUI010000398.1 GCA_026193755.1 Ignavibacteriaceae bacterium
ATTTGATCATTGGAGGACCTTTTTGTATCACAAAACTTCCAAGTTGTTCTAGTGGAACATTGCCTCCCATTTGTGTTGGGACAAGAACTCGTTTAAGGGCTTCAATATTTTCTCGATAATCTCTCTCGTAACGAAGATTCACAGGGTATCTTTCAAGTCCTTCAACAGTTTTTGTAATATTCATTCCTCCAACTGCGGACATAAAAACATCCTGAACATTTTCTATTGTCAATCCATATCTTGCAATTGCATTGCGGTCAATCACAAAATCTATATAATTTCCACCGACTGATCTTTCTGCGTAAGCCGAACGTGTACCTGGAACTGTTTTCATCAGTTCTTCAACTTGTTTTCCCAAATCCTGTAACACATTTAAATCTGGACCAGCTATCTTAATCCCAACAGGAGTTTTAATTCCTGTTGAAAGCATATCAATTCTTGTTTTTATCGGCATCGTCCACGCATTAGTTAAACCGGGAATTTGAATAGCATTATTCATTTGATCAACAAGTTTTTCAGGCGTCATTCCCTCTGGCCATTGATCCTGCGGTTTCAATCGAATAGTTGTTTCAATCATTGTTAAAGGAGCTGGATCAGTAGCTGTTTCTGCTCTCCCGATTTTTCCAAATACACTTTCAACTTCAGGGAATGATTTTATTATTTTATCTGTTTGTTGAAGTATTTCACGTGCTTTAGTAATTGATATTCCCGGAAGAGTTGTTGGCATATATAAAAGATCACCTTCATATAGCGGCGGCATAAACTCAGAACCAAGTTTTGAGAATGGAATAATTGTTATCAGCACAATTACAACAGCAGCTCCCATCACCCACCATCTTCTCTTCATTACAAAATCAACAATCGGATGATATATTTTAATCAGAATTTTTGTTATTGGGTTATTTTCTTCTTTTTTGATTTTTCCACGAACGAAATATCCAATCAGCACAGGTACAATTGTTACAGCAAGAATTGCTGCACCTGCCATTGCATAAGTTTTTGTAAAAGCAAGTGGTCTGAATAATCTTCCTTCCTGCTGTTCAAGAGTAAAAACCGGCAGAAATGAAATTGTAATAACAAGCAATGAATAGAATATTGATGGTCCAACTTCTTTTGCTGATTGAAGAATTGCTGTCCAATGTGCTCTTCTTTCATTAGGAGGTTTATCATTTTCTGCTGAAAGATGAGTGGCGGCATTTTCCACCATTATAATGGAAGCATCTACCATTGCTCCAATTGCAATCGCAATTCCGCCAAGCGACATAATATTTGCATTAATTCCCTGCAGCCTCATTATTAAAAATGAAATAAGAATTGCCGTTGGTAATGTGAAGATTGCAACAAATGAACTTCTCACATGAAGAAGGAAAGCTATAATCACTAATGCAACTATGATTGACTCTTCGATTAGTTTGTTTGAAAGATTATCAATTGCTCTGTTTATTAATCCAGAACGGTCATATGCAACACTTATTGTAACATCCGGTGGTAAGGATTTTTTTAATTCTTCCAATCTTTCTTTAACTCTATCAATAACTGCGAGAGCATTTTCACCATATCGTATAACAATTATTCCTCCAACGGTTTCACCTTCTCCATTCCAATCAGCTAAACCTCTTCTTAATTCCGGACCAATATCTATAGTCGCAACGTCTTTTAAATAAATTGGTGATCCGGAATTTGGCGAGACTCCGATCGCAATATTTTCAAAATCTTCTTTGCTTTTAATATATCCGAGTGCACGAACCATAAATTCCATCTCAGAAATTTCAAGAAGTCTCCCGCCAACATCGTTATTACTTTGTTTGATTGCCATTTTAACTTTTTGAAGTGGAATGTTGTAAGAAGCTAACTTATTAGGATCAAGGTTAACCTGGTACTGTTTAACGTAACCCCCGATGCTAGCAACCTCTGCAACTCCCTGAATTGAAGAGAGTTCGTATTTTAAAAAGTAATCCTGTATCGAACGCAGCTGCTGCAAATCTCTTTTATCTGAATTAAGAGCATATTGATAAACCCATCCAAGCCCGGTTGCATCAGGGCCAAGCTGCGGACTCACACCTGCGGGAAGTGTGCCTTGCATTCCATTCAAGTATTCAAGTACCCTGGTTCGAGCCCAATAAATATCGGTTCCATCTTCAAAAATGATATAAACCATTGAGTAACCGAACATAGAATATCCGCGAACATCTTTTGCATACGGTACAGAAAGCATTTTTGTAGTAAGCGGATATGTCACCTGATCTTCAACAATCTGGGGTCCTTGTCCGGGATATTCTGTAATAATAATTACCTGAACATCACTAAGGTCAGGTATTGCATCAACTTTTGTTGTTGTTAGTGCCCAGATTCCCAATCCAATTAAAGCAACTGTAAACAAAATCACTAAAAATTTATTTTTGATCGACCACTCAATAAGCTTTGCAATCAATCCGTCTTTATTTTGATCTGATGTTATCATTTAATTTCTCCAAAAACTTTTTTACTCCCTGTCATTGCGAATCCGACTTTAGTAGGGTGAAGCAATCTGTTTCTAAAAATGAAATAAGATTGCTTCGTCACTTCGCTCCTCGCAATGACAGTTTCATTTTTTGTGCTCATAACCATTCTTGGTTAGATTTGTTTTTACCTCATCAATCGAAAACTCCTTCAGTTTCATATTACAAACGGGACATATTCCTGATTCATCGGAAATTACATTCCAGTCCATTGGGCATTCCCAAAGTTTGTCATCATTATTTTTATCTATTGAATTGACATCGATTACTCCTTCCCGAACAATTGAAGATGAATGATTATTCTTTGCGTCAGGTAATTCCTGTTTTTCATTTTTCATCTCAGGCTTTTCTTCTTTCATATTTAACATCGCAACAGTATCTTGTTTGGTAGACTGAAATTGATTTATTGCAGCTTTAAGATTACTTTCGGAATCAATAAGAAACTGTGCGG
>JAPHUI010000378.1 GCA_026193755.1 Ignavibacteriaceae bacterium
AGTTTAAACATTTAAATGATCTTTTGTTTAACTTCTATAAGAAGGGGAGTATTGATACAGAGAAAGTTATAAACCTACCTTCAATCACTGACTTCGTAAAAGAAATATCTTTATCACCTTTTTTTATTAATGAGCTTAACTACTTTTCGGAAAGAAACCTCTATATCTATATCTTACTCTTCTCATATGAAGAAGATGAATTTACAGATGTATGCAAAACCAGGATCTTGTCTGTTCTCTCTATCCTCAGTCAACAGATTAAGGATTGGTTTGAAAATAAAACGGAAAGATTATTATCCTCTTATTCAGAAGATACCTTAGAAGGGGAAAAAATATCTAATGAATGGGAAGAAAAGTTTAATACTCTTATTAAAACGTCTCCCGATTTAATTATTCTTCTTGATGACTCAGGGAAAATAAATCTTATTAACCGGACAGGAAAAGATATTCTGGAATATTCACCAGAAGATTTAAAAGGAAAACATTTCCTGGAGCTTGTTGAAAAAGAAGATTCTTCAGCGGCAACAAATTCTTTAAATCGAGCTCTTTCGGACAAGAAGCAAATAAAATTTAGAACACATCTATGCTCACTTTCCGGACAAGTCTTTCCTTTTGAATTTAGTTGTAGCACGATAACGGGTAATGGTAAAGTATTAGGTTTGATCGGAATTGGAAAGAATATAACAGAAAAACTTAAATATGAAAAAGAGTTGCAGAGTCTTAAGCCAAAATTGATTGAAAGGGAAAGACTGCTAAATTTAGAACGGGCGAGGTTTGAACAGCAAAAGTCTGTTATTGAAGAATTAAACAGATTGAAGTACGATTTTATTTCCAGTGTTTCTCACGAATTTAGAACGACCCTTGCATCAATAATTGGTTTCTCTGAAACTATAGAGTCGGATAAGGATCTTTCAGATTCAATGAAAAAGGAATTTAACCGGGTAATAATGAGTGAAGGGAAAAGGCTCGCTAAATTAATTAATTATTTATTAGATAATTCCAGTCTGGAGGATCGGTTAATTTTAATTAATATAACAAATGTCGAAGTACTAAAACTTGTGCAAGGAGTAATAGATGCTAATTATGAGTCTGCTTATATCAAAAATATTACTGTTACATTCGAGCATCCTTCGGAAGAAATTGTTATAGAAGCTGATAGGGAAAATCTTTATCAGGTAATTAGTGCTTTACTGAATAATGCGATAAGATTTACCGGAGAATTTGGCAGGGTAAAAATAATTGTAAATAATCTTTATAACGAAGTTGAAATCATTGTCAGTGATACGGGGATTGGAATACCGGAAAGGGATCAACCCTATTTATTTCAAAGGTTTTTCAGGGTTAGTCGCCGAATGAGTGAAATGCCTAGTATTGGAGTTGGCTTGGTTTTTGTAAAACAAATAATCGATTCGCATAAAGGTTTAATTACCGTTCAAAGTGAAGTTGGTAGTGGAACCACTTTCGTGGTAAAATTGCCCAAAAGAAGTAAAATTGAAAAAAATGAGGTAAAAATTTGAGCAAGGTCATATTTATAGTTGACGATGAGCAATCGATATCTAAATTACTTACATTCTGGGTGAAAGATAAATGGGGATATGACGTTGAAGTTTTTTCTAACAGCGAATCTATGCTTAAAAAGTTAAATGTCAGACCTGATCTTGTTCTACTGGATATAATGCTTCCTGGTTTGGATGGAATTGAAACCCTTAAGAGATTAAAGCAATATGATGAAAGTCTTCCTGTAATTATGCTTTCCGCCCAGGGAAGAATTGATGTTGCTGTAGATGCTTTAAAATATGGAGCCTACGATTATTTCTCTAAACCCATCGATCAGCAAAAGCTTGAACTTGCTATTAAAAATGCTATACAAAATTACGATCTGGTTAAGGAACTTCAGAACTTAAAAGAGAATGTAAGAAAAGAATATAGTTTTGATAATATTATTTCGGCTGACGGTAAAATGCAGGATGTTTTCAGGTTGGTTTCTAAGGTACTTGATAATGACATAAGCGTTTTGATTTATGGAGAAAGCGGAACCGGGAAAGAACTTATTGCACGAGCCATTCATTACAATGGAAAGAGAAAAGACAAACCTTTTGTTGTAGTTAATTGTGCATCTATTCCCAGAGAACTTCTTGAAAGTGAATTGTTCGGACATGAAAAAGGTTCCTTTACGGGTGCACATCAACGAAAATTAGGAAAGTTTGAATTGGCTAAAGATGGGACCATCTTTCTTGATGAGGTAGGTGAACTTGAAATGATGTTGCAGGCAAAACTATTAAGGGTAATACAGCAGAAAGAATTTGAAAGAGTGGGCGGCACAGAATTAATAAAGACTAATGTTCGTATTATCTCTGCAACGAACAGGGATTTAAAACATGCTGTTGAAGAGAAACAATTTCGTGAGGATCTTTTTTACAGGTTAAATTCATTCCCAATCTCTATTCCACCACTGCGACAAAGAAGAGCAGATATACTTGTTTTGACGGAATTCTTTGTGGAAGAATTTAATAAAAAACTGCAGAGGAATGTAAAAGGATTTACTAAAAAAGCTTTAAAGTTAATATATGAATATGACTGGCCCGGAAACGTAAGAGAAATGGAAAATACGATTGAACGCTGTATGATAATTTCTGACAGAGATCATCTGGATTTAGACGATCTTCCACAGCATATAAGAGCAGCTGATTCATCAATTGACATAGATCATCAGAGTGTGATGTTTACTGATGATAATATTATTCCATTTGAAAAAATAAAAGAAAAA
>JAPHUI010000434.1 GCA_026193755.1 Ignavibacteriaceae bacterium
AATCTTTAGACAATATTTTAAAGAGACGTATGATGGAGGAATTAAATCCCAGATTGAAAATGTTATTGCAAAGAAAGGTAAAGGTGATTTAGAGAAAATATTATTCAGCGGAAACACCTGGGAAGTAAATTAATATTTTATCAACTTGAAGTTTTTTTACAATGGGGCTTGTCAAAAAGCCCCTTTTATTATTAATGATTGATTTTCAAAAGTTAGCAGATATAATTAAAGCGAATAATACCTTTCTCATCACCACTCATGTCAATCCTGATGCTGATGCAATTGGTTCTGAAGTTGCATTTTATAAGATGCTGAAAATTTTAGGTAAGAAGTCTAAGATTATTAACCATAGTGCAACACCATATAATCTTAAATTCCTTGACACTGAAAATATCATTGAAAAATTTGACGAAGCTTTGCATAAGAACTTATTTAATTCTTCAGACATACTCGTTGCCTTGGATTTTAACAGAAGTGATAGATTAGTGAGTATGCAAAAAGCATTTTTAGAATCAAAACAGTTAAAAATTTGTATTGATCACCATCTTGATCCGGAAGACTTTGTTGACAATCAATTTATAGGAATTGATTATGCTGCTACCGGACATATTATCTATGAGTTTGTTAAAAAGACAAACATTGTAGATATAAATAAAGATATTGCAATTCCTCTTTATGCAGCAATAATGACAGACACAGGATCATTCAGGTTTGAACGGACTACCGCAAGCATTCATCGAATCATTGCTAACCTTCTCGAAAAGGGCGTAAATCCCACAGAAGTTTACGATTTACTCTATGATGAGAGTAAATTAAGCAAGATAAAACTACTTGGAAGATGTTTGAGTTCACTTAAGCTAATTGCTGATAATAAAGTAGGTTATATGATTCTAACTCAACAAGATTTTAATAAATTAGGTGCTATCGAGAGTGATACAGAAAATTTTGTAAACTTCCTTTTATCTATCGAAGGTGTACGACTAGGAATGCTTTTTATTGAATTAAAACATGGCTTTAAAGTCAGCTTCAGGTCAAAAGGACAAATTCCGGTTAGCCGGTTAGCCGGTGAATTCGGAGGAGGAGGTCATTTAAATGCTGCGGGAGCAAGGTTAAGAGCTAGAGACATGAATTCGATGATTCCAAAGATTTTAGAAAAAGCAGAAAATTATTATAACAAATACTCGGAAGGTTAAAATGTTCAGATTAAGCTATAAAGCAGGCGGTAAACAGGTATCGTTTAAACCTTATTCAACAGCGGTTTCTTATTTAGTTGATGATAAGAACCTTAAAGCTAGTTTGCTGTTACTCGAAAAGAAATTCAAGATAAAGTTATCAGAACTTCAGAAAAAAAACATTCTTGCAAAAAAGAATAAACAGATTTTTATCTCGAATTCAAAAGGTAAACCTGATAATATTATTATACACAAGTTTAAAATTGATGAAAAATTCACAGTTGACTATTTCCGTAACCATCTTGCTGGATTAATAAAAGATATTAAAAATGATGAGATACAATCGTTGCACATTTTTTTACCTGAACGTTCCCTAGTTAAAAAATATTTTGATGATGAGGAATATTATTACTGTTCTTTTCTTGAGGGTTTATCATTGGGGAACTATACCTTCGATAAGTATAAAAAAGAGAAAGAAAAAATTCGAAGTCTATCAATATTAATATATGCTGAAAATGAAAACTCAATAAAATCTGCTATTGAAAAAAACAAAATCCTTATGGAAGGAATATTTTTCACAAAAGATCTTCAGAATGAACCGGGTTCATCATTAAGACCATTTGAACTGGCTGAGAGAATAAAAGAGACGCTTAACAAATCTGGTTTGAAGGTTACGGTATTTGATGAAAAAGAAATTAATAAAAGAAATATGGGCGGACTACTTGCAGTCGGAAAGGGTAGCAGCGCTAAACCTAGATTTATTATCATTGAACATAAACCTAAATCAGCAAATAAAGCTTTAAAGAAAATTGCATTGGTTGGAAAGGGAGTGACATTTGATTCCGGAGGTTATTGTGTAAAACCTCCTCAGGGAATGCTTGAAATGAAAGCAGATATGTCCGGAGCAGCAGTTGTAGCAGGAATAATGCTTGCTGCATCAAAAGCGAATTTTCCTTTTGAAATATTAGGAGTTATTCCTGCAGCCGAAAATATGATAAATGGTGAAGCAATGCGACCGGGAGATATAGTTACAACTGCTTCAGGTAAAACGATAGAAGTTGGACACACTGATGCTGAAGGAAGAATGATCCTTGCAGATGCGCTGGATTATGCTTCCAAACAGAAGCCTGATGAAATAATTGACTTTGCAACTTTGACCGGTGCTTGTGTGGTTGCGCTCGGGTTAAATGTGGCGGGTCTTTTTACAAAAAATGATAAAATGGCAGAGGAGCTTTATAAAATCGGGATGAAAACTTATGAAAGAGTCTGGCGGCTACCAATGTGGGATGAATATCATAAAGCCAACGAAAGCAAGATCGCAGATGTTAACAATGATGGTGGACGATGGGGTGGTGCAATTACAGCTGCAAAGTTTCTGGAAAACTTTGTCGATAAAAAAATTCCCTGGGTGCACCTCGATATTGCAGGTCCAGCCATTGATAATGATTTGACTAATTATAATAAAACTTATATGACTGGCTTCGGTGTAAGATTAATGGTTGAGTATTTAGCGGGATTGGATTCTGAAAATTAATCCTGATAATTCTTCAGGATTTAATTGAAATTTTTCCATCCTTAATCTCGTAAAGCATATCAGCGAGCTTAACCAGGCTCGAGTTATGAGTAACTATTACAAATGTCATTCCGAGATTTGTTTTAAGATCAAGGATTAATTTGTGTATCTCTTCACTGTTCACTGAGTCAAGGTTACCGGTAGGTTCATCCGCAAATATTATTTTAGGATTATTTGCCAAAGCTCGAGCAACTGCAACGCGCTGCTGTTCACCTCCAGATAATTCGGCTGGTTTATGGTCTAATCTTTCAGTTAATCCGACGGTCTGTAGCAGATCTTTGCTTTTAACTTTAGCTTGATTATAAGTAGTGCCATTTATCATCTGTGGAATAATGACATTTTCAATCGCTGTGAATTCCGGAAGTAAATGATGGAACTGAAATACAAAGCCGACATTTTTGTTCCTGAATTTTGCCAGCTTATCATCTGAAAATTTAAAAATATCTTTATTATCAAAAAATACTTCACCCGAATCCGGTCGGTCCAATCCACCAAGAAGATGCAGAAGTGTACTTTTACCAGCACCAGAAGCACCAACAATAATTGTAATCTTTCCAGTTATGATTTCAATAGATATACCTTTTAATACTTCAAGATTAATCTTTTTGGTCGTTTGAAAAGATTTAAAGACGTTACTTGCATCCAGGATTATTTCATTCATCGAATTTTTAATTCCTGCCGGCAGGCAGGCTTCATTCTTAATTGTCAATTAATTTACTCCCATTTAATCGCACTTATTGGGTTAACTTTCGCTGCTCTCTTTGCCGGGTATAGGGAAGCTAGAAATGAAAGCAGCATCGAAGCACCGCTTATAAAAAAGAAATCGGAAATTCTTATTTCCATTGGCAATGAATCAATTTTATATTGTGTCGGATCCAATGGATAAATATTATAATGTATTTGAACGTAACAGACAAGATAACCAAGTATAACTCCAAGCAAAGTTCCCAATATTCCAATTAGCAGTCCTTCAAACATAAATATTTTTAGTACAGAATTTTCTGTTGCTCCCATTGATCGCAAAATACCGATATCTCTTCTTTTTTCAATTACAGACATTGAGAGAGAGCCGAGAATATTAAAAGTAGCCACAGCAATTATTAAAGATAAGATAATGTAAGCGGTCCATCTTTCAACCTGCATAACAGAATAGAGTTCCTGGTGAAAATCATACCAGGTGTTGACGCTATAATTATTTGGGTTAAGTTGGGTTAGCAGCAGTTTCTTAAATTTATCTGAATCATTTATATTATTTAACCTTATATCATATCCCTGGAAATTATTTTTATATCTAAATAAATATTGTGCATCCTTTAAGTTGCAAAAAATGTATCCTTCATCATATTCATTATTTTTCGAACAGAAAATTCCTCCGATTGTAATTTTCTTTGAGAGCGGTAAAGACAACTGAGTCAGGGATTGCTCAATATTAGTGGGCGAAATTAACAGCAAAGTATCCCCGACTAAAGTCTGAAGCCTGTCGGCTAATTGTAAACCGATTACAACTTTTGGTGATTTAGGATCGAAAAATTTATCGTCACCATAAATTATATTTTCATTGAGCTTGTAAACTTTATTAACGCTTTCTTCGTCAATTCCTTTAAGATTTATTACTTGAGTGATTCCTTTATTGTATGCCAGAACTTTGCCCTCAATAAATGGAGAGTATGATTTAATGTCTGGTTGATTATTTAACAACTGCTCCAGATTTTTAATATTTTTTTCTCCCTCGTTTGATATAGCTGTTATTCGCACATGTGGATCAAGATTCATTAGATAATCAGTAACTAAACTTCCAAAACCATTAAAGACTGACAAGACAACTATTAAAGCTGCAACACCAACTGTAATTCCGGCAATTGAAATAATGGAGATAATAGTGATGAAGTTAATCTTATGCTTGGAAAGCAAATACCGTTTTGCAATGAAAGATTCAAAAATCATTAGCTGAACCTCAAAGCATTTACTGGTTTTATTCTCGCTGCGATGTAACTTGGAATCAATGAAACCATAATACAAAGTAGAAATGTTATTGTCGCAATCATTAAAAATGTATCAACAGTAATAAGAAATGGTACCCTGGACATAAAATAAACTGAAGAGGGAAGAGTTATAATATTAAACTGAATCTGAATGTACATTAAAAGATAACCAAGAATGCATCCACATATTATTCCAGCTAATCCTAAAATTGTTCCCTGAATAAGAAAGATACTCACAATTTGTTTCCTTTTAGAACCAAGTGATTTTAGTACGCCCACAGCATTTGTTTTTTCAAGAACAATCATCAATAAAGTTCCAACAATGTTGAAAACTGCAACAAGTATTATTAGAGCTAATACAATAGGAATAGGTTTTTTCTGTAATTCAATCCACGTAAAAATATTTCTGTGTATTTGATAAATGGATCTGACGGCATGAGGATAACGAAGACTTTTAGCTAAAAATGCGGTCAAGCTGTCAATTTTAGAAATGTTGCTAAGCTGTATGTTATAACCTGTAATATTATCACCAATATCGTATAGTTTCTGTGCTGATTTTAACGAGATGTAAGCATAAGTATCATCGTATTCAGTCATTCCACTTTCGAAGATTCCATTAACAATAAATTTTTCTATGTTTGGTAGATTTTCAGGTGAAGGAATCTGGTTATTCCTGAGAGCAAACACAGTAATCTTGTCTCCAACTTTTATAAAAAGTTTTTCCGCAAGCTTTTTACCGATAATAACCCCATCGTCGGTCAAACTAAATTTTCCTTCAACTAAATTCTTTACAAGAGAAGGTTTTTTGTTTGTTGGATCAATGCCAATTAAACTGATTCCTTCCTTTTTCTTTTTATAACTCACAATTACAAGTTTGGATGCAAATGGAGTAATGGTCGGTTTAAATGGATCTAATTCCTTTTGCAAAAAGGGTAGTGTCTGATGATAATCCGGCAGCGTATTTCGATATGAAGTTATTTTTATATGAGAGTCGAAGTCAATGATTTTATTAGTGATAGTCTGCTCGAAACCTTTAAGTACGCTGATCGCAATAATTAAGGTTGCCACACCCAGAGCAATTCCAATTATGGATATAAAGGAAATAAGACTAATGAACCTGGAATCTTTCCTTGAGAGTATAAAATTCTTTGCAATAAGCCAGGAAAAGTGCATAGATTAATTAAGAGAGTATTAATTTTTAATACAATTTACTTAAGAATGAAAAGATGTGAAAATGATTATTATCTGATTTTAGACTTTAAGTCGATCATACGGCGATGTTAATGCAAATATAACTTTTTTTTTCAGTATTCGATAGATATATTTACGATTCAATTTTTAAAATACTTATTATCATCAGGTAATAAGTATTATTTTTGTTCTGTAAATAAAGAAAACGGGGCGTAGCGTAGTCCGGTTATCGCGCCTGCTTTGGGAGCAGGAGGTCGCAGGTTCGAATCCTGCCGCCCCGACACTATACTTTAAATCGTTCTTCAATAATTGCTTAGAGCGCCCGTAGCTCAATCGGATAGAGCATCAGCCTTCTAAGCTGAGGGTTAGTGGTTCGAGTCCACTCGGGCGTACGATCTTATGGTGAGCGTAGCTCAGTTGGTTAGAGCACCAGGTTGTGGCCCTGGGGGTCGTGGGTTCAATTCCCATCGCTCACCCAAAATAGAAAAAACTGTTCATCTTAATTCTGAATTTTTCATTATCAAGGCCCCATCGTCTAATGGTTAGGACCTCGCCCTTTCACGGCGGTAATAGGGGTTCGAATCCCCTTGGGGTCACTTATAAGCCTCAATAATTTTTTGAGGCTTTTTTATGTACAGTGATGACTAATAAAATCTTTACTTTGATTTGATTGATAGAAAAAAGTGTTCAACAATCCCCCAATTTATGCACTGTGTATATTCTTAAATAAAACTTATTTTTAACACTATCTTAAATAGATTTACTCATTAGACGGAATTCTAAATGTTGAAAAACTCTCGACTTATTATAATTATTGTTCTTATACAATTTTACTTTTCTCCTTTTATACCGGCACAAGAATACTTTAATCCTAATATAAACGATGCGCTTCGATTATCCGTCAGCGGGCAAATTTATGATGCACGTGCATTAAGCATGGGTAATGCTCACTCAGTTATAAATGATACTTACACAGCTACACTACTAAATCCCGCAACACTTGGATTAGCTAGAAATTTTACAATTAATACTTCGATTGGGTTAAGTCTTTATAACAATGATGCAACATTTCTTGAACAAACATTGCCATCTAAAAGAACCGAGACTGTTCTTAGTCAAGCTGGACTAGTAATTCCACTTGCAAGCGATACTGCGAACAATAACTTCGTTATTTCTTTGGGTTATAACAGGTCAAGGGATTTTAATAAGGTATTAAAATTTAACGGTTTCAATTCGACTCATAATTCTCTTATTCAGGATCTTACTTCAGTTAACAACTATATTCCGCGCGATTTACTTTTAAGCTATCCCTATTATGATCCGGGTTCAAATGAATATCTCGAAGACAGGACAATCTTTAATGGAAATTTAAACCAGGATGGTTATGTATTAGAAGATGGGG